>LWTN01000229.1 GCA_002101225.1 Cycloclasticus sp. symbiont of Poecilosclerida sp. M
ATAGAAAAGTACCGAATAAGTTCTCTAAATTTCTTTTCGGAAAGGCGGGAACGGTGCGCATACTTGTTTTTTATAGTCATAACAAAACCTTAGCATGATAATACTCATGCTTAACTTGTCATGACCCAAGAAATTTAATCATCTTCGTGCTCGCGCCTAGCTTGTGCGTTGACGGATTGATTGATAAGGGCTAAATCGGCTATACTATCTGGCCGACATTTGTAGAGATGTTGGCTCTTATTGATTAATAATTTAGTATAGGTGTTAGCCGAGTGAAACAAACCTCCATTCAACAAGCAGGTTTATATAGCCCTGCGTTTGAGAAAGACAGCTGTGGCTTTGGTCTTATCGCGCAGATAGACGATAAGCCGAGTCATTGGTTGGTACAAACGTCGGTTGAATCGTTAGCAAGGTTAACGCACCGCGGGGCCGTCGCTGCAGATGGCAAAACGGGCGATGGCTGCGGCTTGCTGTTAAAAACACCTGAGGCATTTTTTCGCGCAAAAGCGCAGGAGCTTGGCGTTGAAGCGGCAGAAGTTTTTGCGGTTGGCATGGTCTTTTTAAATAGCGACCAAGCTAAAGCAAATAAAGCGAAAAAAGCCGTTGAAGAAGAAATCAAAAAACAGGGTTTAGAGTTTCTAGTTTGGCGAGACGTGCCAACAGATAAATCGGCCTGTGGTGAGCAAGCGCTAGCGACATTGCCCGTCATAGAGCAAGTTTTTGTTAACGCAAAACCGGGCATGGATAGCACCGACCTCGATCGACGTTTATATATTGCCAGAAGGTGTGCAGAAAAACGGTTAGAAAAGAACGATGGGATGTTTTACATCGCGAGTCTTGCCTCTAACGTCATTTCGTACAAGGGCTTGGTGATGCCTGAAAAATTGCCAATTTTTTACTTAGATTTGAACGACCCAACGCTAGAGAGTTCGCAGTGTGTTTTCCATCAGCGATTCGCTACCAATACTTTTGCGCAATGGCGCTTAGCGCAGCCGTTTAGATACTTAGCGCATAACGGCGAAATAAACACGATTCAGGGCAATCGTAATTGGGCGCGAGCGCGTAGTTATACGTTTGAAACACCGTTAATTCCAAATATGGATGACGTGCGGCCGATGGTTGCATCAGAGGGCTCTGACTCGAATAGCTTGGATAACATGTTGGACGGCTTGTTGGCCGGTGGGATGGATATATTTCGTGCGATGCGCCTGCTTATTCCGCCTGCTTGGCAGAATGTACACACCATAGACCCTGAGTTACGCGCGTTTTACGAATACTCATCGATGCATATGGAACCGTGGGATGGCCCTGCTGGTATCGTGCTAACCGATGGTCGATACGTCGCTTGTTGTATGGATAGGAATGGTTTGCGTCCGGCGCGTTTTGTAATTACAAAAGACCGGCATATCACTCTCGCATCAGAAATTGGTGTTTACGATTACGAGCCAGAAGATGTTGTTCGTAAAGGTCGATTAAAGCCGGGTGAAATGTTGGCGGTCGATACCCAAGAGGGCACAGTAATTGAGTCGACCGACATCGACGTTATGCTGAAACAGCGCCAGCCCTACAAAAAATGGTTGGCAGAACATACAAAGCGCATCATGACTGAAGAAGGAAGCGACCCGCTTACATTTGTAGCGTTTGATAAAGAGCAATTACGCGTTTACGAAAAGCAGTTTCAATTAAGTTATGAAGAGCGTGATGAGGTGCTTAAGGTATTAGCTGAAGCGGGCCAAGAAGCTGTTGGTTCAATGGGCGATGACATTCCTATGGCTGTGTTGTCAAAAAAAATACGTAGTCCCTACGATTATTTCAGACAACAATTTGCCCAAGTAACGAACCCGCCCATCGACCCCTTACGTGAACAAGTCGTGATGTCGTTGATGACCAGCTTTGGCAAAGAGAAAAATTTATTTGAAGAGTCATCAGAGCACGCGCATCGGCTAGAGATTGACTCGCCCATATTGTCGGCCGCAAAGTTTAAGGCCTTGATAGAGGTTGAAGATGTTGCTTATCAAAATGCAATTATTTCTTTGCAATATGACCCCGAAAAAACCTCGCTAAAGCAGGCGATACGGGGCGTGTGCGAGCAAGTAAAAGAACAAATTGAAGCAGGAGCCGTTGTCTTGGTGCTCAGCGATCGTGGAATAGAAAAGGGCTTGTTGCCTATTCATGTACTTCTGGCGACTGGCGCGGTTCATCATCACCTCGTAAACACGGGCCTTCGTTGCTCAGCCAACATTGTGGTAGAGACAGCCACCGCGAGAGACCCGCACCAATTTGCCACTTTAATTGGCTATGGAGCGACGGCCGTCTATTCATACCTCGCTTTTGAGACGCTACAAGATATGCTTAAAACGGGGGCGATCGTTGATCAAGATGAGGGGGAGCTGGCGAGAAATTACCGTAAGGGCATTAACAAAGGGCTGTATAAAATCTTATCTAAAATGGGCATTTCAACAATAGCGAGTTACCGTGGCTCTCAGTTATTTGAAATAGTTGGGTTTCAAGAAGACGTGGTATCGACTTGTTTTGAAGGTACGGTAAGCCGCATACAAGGAACGGGGTTTGATGAGCTCGAACAAGAGCAGAAGCACTTAGCTAAACTAGCCTGGAACCCGCGTAAGCTATCGGAACAAGGTGGCTTATTAAAGTTTGTACACGGTGGCGAGTATCACGCGTACAACCCAGACGTGGTTAATTCGCTGCAGTTAGCAGTTCGTTCTGGGGACAAGCGCAAGTATCAGGAATATGCTGATTCGGTCAACCACCGCGCGCCTTCAACGATGCGCGATATGTTGCGGTTAAAGTTGGATGATAAAAACGCCATTTCGATAGATCAAGTTGAACCGGCAGAAGACCTTTTTACTAGATTTGATACAGCGGCTATGTCGCTGGGTGCTTTGTCGCCAGAAGCGCACGAAACACTCGCGATGGCAATGAACCGTTTAGGCGGACGCTCAAACTCGGGTGAAGGTGGGGAAGATCCAGCGCGTTATAGAACCGATAAGGTGTCTAAAATTAAGCAAGTTGCGTCGGGCCGATTTGGCGTAACACCGCACTACTTAGTGAACGCAGAGGTGTTACAAATAAAAGTGGCACAGGGTGCGAAACCGGGTGAAGGTGGCCAATTACCGGGTGATAAGGTCAATAAAATGATTGCAAAACTGCGTCATTCAAAGCCTGGGGTTGCGCTTATATCGCCACCACCCCACCACGATATTTATTCTATTGAAGATTTAGCGCAGCTCATTTTTGATCTGAAACAAGTCAATCCAGATGCGCTCGTGTCGGTTAAATTGGTATCAGAGGCGGGTGTAGGTACTATTGCCGCCGGTGTTGCTAAGTGCTATGCAGACTTAATCACAATTGCTGGATACGATGGCGGAACGGGCGCAAGCCCAATAACCTCTGTTCGCTATGCAGGCGCACCGTGGGAACTGGGCTTAACAGAAACACACCAGATTTTATTAGCGAACGATTTGCGTAGCAAAGTTCGTCTGCAAACAGACGGCGGGCTCAAAACAGGCCTAGACGTGATTAAAGCCGCTATTTTAGGGGCGGAAAGCTTTGGCTTTGGAACCGGACCGATGGTGGCGATGGGTTGCCGATATTTACGTATTTGCCACCTGAATAATTGCGCGACGGGCGTTGCAACACAAGATAATTTATTACGCGAAAAGCACTATCACGGTGAAGTTGAGTATGTGATGAACTATTTCCGCTTCTTGGCCCAGGAAGTACGCGAGTGGCTAGCAAAATTAGGCTTTACAAAGCTGGAAGATATAATTGGTCGTACCGACCTGTTAGAACAAATTGCAGGCTCAACGGATAAACAACGAGGGTTGAATTTAACGCCACTCTTAGAATTAATACCCGGTAACGAATCAAAGACTCAGCATTGTATTACGCCGCAAAACTTACCTTTCGATAAGGCCGAATTTGCAGAAAATATGGTTAAAGATGTTTTGCCGTCTATTGAAGCCAAATCAGCAGAAATATTTAGCTATGAAATTAAAAACGTAAACCGCTCGATCGGTGCGCGTTTGTCGGGTGAAATAGCCAAGCGTTACGGCAACCAAGGCATGGAAGATGCACCCATTCAAATTAACTTCAAAGGCACTGCAGGGCAAAGTTTTGGGGTTTGGAATGCGGGTGGGCTTCATCTAACGATTGAGGGCGATGCAAACGATTACGTGGGCAAAGGTATGGCGGGTGGAAAGCTTGTATTAAGGGCCCCCTCGGGCAGCACCTTCGATAGCGATGCTACAACCATTATGGGTAATACCTGCTTGTATGGCGCAACGGGCGGTAAACTTTTTGCCTCGGGCCTCGCGGGGGAACGGTTCGCGGTTCGTAACTCGGGCGCACTAGCAGTGGTAGAAGGCGTTGGAGACCACGGTTGTGAGTATATGACCGGCGGTGTCGTCGTCGTGCTGGGTGAAACAGGTATTAATTTTGGTGCGGGTATGACAGGTGGCTTCGCGCTGGTACTCGATGAATCACGACATTTTGTTGATCGTTATAATCACGAGTTAATCGAAATTCATCGGATTATGTCTGAGTCTACGGCAGAATATTGTAATTATTTACGTAAAATTATTGAGCAGCACGTGGCCGAAACGAGCAGTAAAAAAGGCCAGCAAATACTCGATAATTTCGCTGACTATATCCATAGTTTTTGGCTTGCCTCACCTAAGGCGACAGACATAAAAACCCTACTTGATTCGTTAAGACAAGCGGCTTAACGAACAGGACTCATATATAAAATGGCTAATAATTTTCAATTTGTAGACTTACCGCGCGTAGACCCTGAGAAGGTGCCCGCAGAAGTTAGAAAAAAAGAGTTTAAAGAGATTTACGGACAGTACAGCGCGACTGAAGCGGCAGATCAGGCGGATCGTTGCCTGCAGTGCGGTAATCCGTATTGTGAATGGAAGTGCCCAGTACATAACTACATTCCCAATTGGTTAAAGCTGATTGCTGAAGGGAACCTAATTGAAGCGGCTGAGCTTTCTCATAAAACCAATTCATTGCCGGAAATTTGTGGCCGCATTTGTCCGCAAGATCGTTTATGCGAGGGGTCTTGCACGCTAAATGATGAGTTTGGCGCGGTATCTATCGGCTCAATAGAGAAATATATTTCAGACGAAGCGTTTAAACAAGGCTGGCGCCCTGATTTATCTGCGGTTAAAAGCACGGGCAAGCGCGTAGCGATTGTGGGTGCAGGCCCTGCAGGTTTAGGTTGCGCAGATATATTGATTAGAAACGGCGTGCAGCCGGTTGTATATGACCGATACCCCGAAGTTGGAGGCTTACTTACGTTCGGTATCCCACCTTTTAAACTCGAAAAAGAGGTGGTTAAGAACCGCCGAGATATTTTAGAGGGCATGGGTGTTGAATTTTTCTTAGGCGTAGACGTGGGGAAAGACATACCCTTTAAGCAGTTGACTGATGAGTTTGACGCGGTGTTTTTAGGTATGGGTACATATAAATATATGAAAGGCGGCTTCCCAGGCGAAGATTTGGATGGAGTTCACGAAGCGTTGCCATTCCTTGTTTCAAATATAAACCATCTAATGGGTCTGCAAGAAAGTAATAAAGTGATGGGTCAAGACTTTGTCAGCATGCAAGGTAAACGCGTCGTGGTTTTGGGTGGTGGTGATACCGCGATGGATTGTAACCGCACGAGTATTCGTCAGAGGGCTGCTGAGGTTATATGTGCCTACCGCCGAGATGAGGAAAATATGCCGGGGTCGAAGCGCGAAGTTGCCAATGCTAAAGAAGAAGGGGTTCAATTCCTGTGGAATCGTCAGCCGGTAGAAATAGTGGGTACGGACAAGGTTGAAGGCATTAAGTTAGTCACAACGCGTTTGGGTGAGCCTGATGAGCGTGGACGTAGCCGCCCAGAAGTCATTCCCGGTACAGAGGAAGTTATCTCTGCCGATAACGTCATTATCGCCTTTGGGTTTCAACCTAGCCCAGCGCCATGGCTTGTAGAGTTTGGTATAGAGCTGGACGAACGCGGGCGAGTTATCGCCGCAGAAGACGGACAGTTCGCCTATCAAACAAGTCAGCAGAAGGTCTTTGCTGGCGGTGATATGGTGCGTGGTTCAGACTTGGTTGTTACTGCGGTGTATGAAGGCAGAGAAGCGGCTCAGGGCATCTTAGACTACCTAGACGTATAAGCCTTTCTTGTTAGCAAGCGACTAAGCGCAAGGGAAATCACAAAATGACGAGTTTGAAAAACGATTTAATACTCAGAACGCTACGCGGTGAAAAAACTGAGCGCACACCCGTGTGGATGATGCGCCAAGCGGGTCGTTATTTACCAGAGTATCGTGCTACACGGGCACGAGCTGGCAGTTTTCTAGACCTTTGTAAAAATGCAGAGTTGGCGTGTGAGGTAACTCTGCAGCCACTTGAGCGTTATCCTCTTGATGCCGCCATCTTATTTTCAGATATTTTAACAATCCCCGACGCGATGGGTTTAGGCCTGTACTTTACAGAGGGTGAGGGGCCAAAATTTGAACGCCCCGTGCGCACAGCGGCGAATGTTGATAAATTATTTGTACCGGATCCGAACCAAGAATTGCAGTACGTGATGAACGCCGTTTCAACTATTAAACAAGGGCTGCAAGGCCGAGTGCCTTTGATAGGTTTCTCGGGAAGTCCGTGGACACTGGCGTGTTATATGGTCGAGGGAAGTGGCAGTAAAAATTTCGCCCGAATTAAAAAAATGATGTACGACGCGCCAGAATTGATGCACCGTTTGTTGGAGATTGTCAGCCAATCGGTTATTAGCTATCTACAGGCTCAAATTGAAGCAGGCGTGCAGATTGTGATGGTGTTTGATACTTGGGGCGGCAATTTAACGACGGCAGATTACCAAGAGTTTTCGCTGGCCTATAGCCAAAAAATAGCACAGGCACTGCAAGCAAATAATCCAGAAACACCGCGCATGTTGTTTACTAAAGCTGCAGGTGTTTGGCTAGCGCCAATGGCAGATGCTGGCTATGATGGTTTGGGCGTGGACTGGACTACCGACCTCAAACCAGCAAGAGAACTGACGCAAGACAGGGTTGTTCTACAAGGCAATTTGGATCCTACGGCGCTTTACGCGAGTCCTGAAACTATTCGCCAAAAAGTACGCAACGTACTGGCCGATTACGGGCATGGACATAAGCATATCTTTAATTTAGGCCACGGAATATTGCCGGATATAAACCCTGAACACGTAACGGCAATGATTGATGAAGTACATCAATCCAGTCCGGCATATCACAAATAGGTTAAAACCGTTTTAACGCCAACATCCTGTGCCAGTAGCAGTTTTAGTACCTGTTTGATTGTAAGTCATGGTGCCACATTTGTCGGCCGTTTGATCATTTTGTGGAACAGCTTGTAGCACAAAAGCTGTTTGCGTAGGGGCTGCTGGGGCTGCTGCAAATGAGTATTTGTAATCATTGTGCTTTATACTTTTATCTAATAAAGGAATACAACCACCCACAGTTCCACAGGAAGGGTTAGGTGTTATGGGGTCTTTCACTCCATCTGGTATGAGGTATGAGTTGTTCTCAGTAAAACGACGCTCAATAAAATTAGCTAACTTCAATAAATCTGATTGAGCTGCCGCGCGTTTAGTTGCACGCGTATTGTCGACATAAGCTGGATAGGCAAAGGATGCTAATATACCAATAATAACTACAACAATCATTAACTCAACAAGAGTAAAGCCGGCTCTATTTTTCATCATATAAATTTACTCTTTAGTTATCTTAACTGACGCCATGATTGTCTTCCTGTGGGGCTACCAGAGGCCCTTTTTATCACGCCTAAACTACCACTACCACTAGTATACAGACACTCTGTGCGATCATCACAGACGAGCACACTTGGGGCTTTAATAATGCCGAGCCCATATTTTCTGATGCCGCTTATAGCAATATTGTCTAAGGCATCAATTTTACCGTCTCCATTAGTGTCGTATATATGGACAAGATCATTTAAGTCAATCGCGCCATCGTTATTGATATCGAAGGGTGAGGTGCTCAAACGGCTACCATTTACAGCATCTAATTCCATTAACCAACTGGAACCGCCTGAACCGCAAGGGTTTGAGCTAGGGATTAAGGTTACAACGATGAGACGGCCATTTCTGAGTAAAGGGACGCTGACGACGCGTTCGCCCTCTGGCCCATTGGCAGTCGGGACGTTCAGATCCATATACCAACCATCTTTTTCAGAGTAGTTTACAGTGGTGTCGGAAGTGACTCGGATATCAATAGATAAAGCAGCCATAGTCGCTTCAGATAAAATTTGTTGTTCTTGTAAACGAGAGCGGCTTGCAACGGGAGCACCTTGGTCTCTAATACCATAGAAAGTTTGTATTTGAGGATTGTCTCCGACGATTTGGTCATTGTTAGCATAGTATTTGCCAGTACCAAAATAGACCATTAAGCCGCCATCAGGGTGTCTTCCTACTTGCAGCTTGGCGGTGATTGGTTGTGGAGTACTTAACGCATCAAGCGCCCTGTAGAGTGGTGCAGGATTCGAGTTTGTGCTATAGGCCACCCCCCAGGTATTTGAGGACCTGCCTGATACATCAAATTTCCATAAGTTACCAAGCAAGTCACCGGCATAAATACTGTCGGTTACGCTATCTCCATCTTCATCAATAGCAATTGGGGTAGAGAGCCCGTTAGGATTTTCAGCGTTACCGACCCCGGTGTCTATGCTTTTTATGATATGCCCTGTTTGAATGTCTATAAGGTATAAAACGGCTTTATGGCTGGCGCTTTCATACCCATTTGCAACAACGGCAGCCCAGTTGCCATTGTGCATTTTAACGACAGAGGCTTGAGGCAGTGTATAGCCCAAATTATTGGAAAAGTCTGTTAAATCACTGCTTGGGCCAGGTGCTTGGGTAGTAGAAATCTCCCATAAAACATTACTGGCGGAGAAGCTTGAAGGCTTGGTAACGTCTAAGGCGAAAAGCCCCTTGCCACCAGCACCTAAGGTATTGACCATAACGGAATGCCACGCGCTGCCAAAGTAGGCGTCGCCAACAAGGGGGGATCCATCTACGCTGTACCTGTGAGGGATGCAGCCAGCATCCGCACAACCATAAAGGGGGTCGCTCAGAGTGCTTAACGAGGCAATGGTTGCGTCAGGTACATATGTAAATAGTTCGGAACCAGTTACTGCATTAATAGCGTGTAACATAGCATCATTGGCTGAGAAATACATGGCGGGCGTTCTGGAAAGTTTTGCCGTTAAATAAGCTGCATAGGTGGAGCCTTCGGGGCTGTCTAGTTGAGTGTAACCAAAGTCTCCAACCGTGCCCGCAAACCAAGGGTCGGAATTAATCACATCACCCAATAAAGAGGAGCGGTCTCTAAATGCCCCGCCATTTTGTTCTTCGGTGCTGGTATCGCCTCGAATGTAATCAGCCCTCGTTGCTCCTAAAGTGTCTGTTCCCCCTGATGAATCAGTGTTCATTAGAGCTTGTTGGGAGGTGTTAAGGTTGGCGTACTCAAAGACAATGCCCGTAGAGCTGCCGCTTGTAGCGTCATAAGAAAATATTTTACGGCTATTTTCAGTAGGGATTAATGTTGCGGCATCCCAAGCTTGTGTGCCAATGCTACCGTCTGTGTTTAAGTCAAAAGCCAATAGTTGCCCTGTCCATGTGGCGCTATCAAAACGGGCTTGGTAGATTTTTGAATTGATGTTGAGCCGAGTAGCGTTAGCTGCTACCGATGTTGCGGAAGAGCTCCCTTCCTTAATAGTATAAAATGCTCGGCTAAGAGCAGAGACGAGCTTATCGGGTTCGGTGGCTAATACATAATTGTCTGGCACGCCGTCTGAGTCGGCATCCCATTCGGTTGTTGATGCTCCAGGCGACCCATTATTGGGGTCACCGTCAGCATTATCATCAATAAATCCGCCGTATTTACCCGCCAGCCACAGCATATTCGTTTGGCCCAATAATGGGTTGAGGCTATATTCTTGCGTATCTATCATAAAAGTAGAAATGGTTTGTTTTCCAGCAAAGTCAGTTGTTGCGCCCAAACGACCCGTCGCACCAGTACGGATATCTTGCGTATTGGCATAGTAAGCGAGTCCAGCAATATAATAAGAATTCTCTTTATCTCCGTTTGTAGGTGTACCGAAGACTTCGCCTAGCTTCGTGAGGGTTTTTTTAGTAACTGCTTTACCAGAATCACATTCTAGAGCAGTGCAACCGATAAACTGCTCGGTGCCGTTTAAGCCTTCTAAATCACCAACGGTATTGGTTAGGTTAGTTACATTAATGTCTAAGTCTGGCGTGCTTGGCGGCCGAAAGTCATCGAGGATATCTCTGCCATTAAACGTACGGGAAGTAAAATGAGTGCCTGGCAATCTTTTGTCTTTCCATGGATTAGCATCGTTTATTGCTATAATAAAATTCTTTTGGCACTCGTATTGGATAGGGTCTTGCCATTGGTTCAGCCTTAAAATAGGGAAGCCACCCTTATTACCGATTAAGTATTCACTTGTTGGCCCAAGGTTTTTGAAGTAACGAATAGATTCATAAAATAATTCCCCTGCAGGGTCGTTGGCTTTATAGCCAAAGTCACTAAATTTATTTAAATAGGTAATTACACCAGAGAGAGTAACACCGCTTGTCCTAGCATCGACGGGATTAGAGTTGGTGTTAATGATGCCAGTTGGTAATATTTCTGCGAGAGGGTTAGCTTTTGTTCCGCCGTTACCATCTGGCATGGTTGTGCCGACGTACTTAATATTTGAGCGCAAAACACCTCCCTGAATACCGTCACCGCTGGTGTTGCTGTAACTGGTAACGCCAAATCGCATATGATCTGCATTGTTTTGTATCAAGCCTTCAGGTTTATAGTAACTACCGTCCCCGTCCCCGTAGGGTGTGCAGTTAGCCTCTAAATTACTCTCTTTCTCACATACTCTTACTCGTAGCTTGTATGTTCCTCCGTGGCTTAGGTCATCTCCATCAACTGAGGTCCCAAATTTAACGCCAAAGTCTTCATTGCGAATATAAACGGGCACAGGCCAAGGGGTTACGGTTGATGGGGACACGTTGAGACCAGGCGCAATAAATTTACGAGGAAACCCATAGTTACTACTTGATTTGCGTGTTCTACGGATCACCGTTTCCTCTATAGTATCTACTACGCGGTTGCCGCCGGTCATCGTTAAGACAAACATATCCATGGCTGTCATGGTGGCCCAGTTCATAAAGTTGCCACTGAATTTAGCAATACAGTCGTGGTCAGGGCTATTGACTGCCCCATCTGGATTAAATTGGTCAGTAGCACGATCATAGATATAACATTTGTTAGAGTCAAAATAGCCGAGATATACGCGGCTAGGGGTGTAACAAACACCGAGGCCACCCTGTTCCCCACTAATACGACCACCACAGTGAGTGCTATCAGTGCTATCAGTGCCATCAGTCCCCCGATCATTATAAGCGGCGCCGCCGATCGGGGCTTCAATAGACATATTTAAAAGTACATTTGGGTCGACTGATGTAGTCAAAAACAAGGGTGACTGGGCAATGGTTGCATAAGCAGTGCCGGCGGTATATAAAGCGGCAAAAGTGATAAAAATAAGTTTTTGGATGATAAGTTTCAGCATGTTTAGTGCTCCTGAATACAGTTAGCGTTTATATGTGCTTTGTAGCATAACAACAGCAGTGTTTGTGCCACCAACCGCGTTGGTGGTTATACGGTAATAACGATTTTGAACAGCTACACCAGTTTCTAGACTGCCTCCAGACTCAGTAATGGTTGGCAGTTCTTCAACGATGTAAGCGGGTGGCGATGCAATGCCATCCAATTTGCCGGTATAGGAGATCGCACCGTTTGCGGGGTCAGACCAGTTAGTGATTGTATCCCAGCGAGCTGCACCAGCGGTGGTGGGTTGATAGTGCCCTAAAATGCCATCGGTAAAAGACGGTAATATAGGCGTTACTCTCAGGTACTCCTCTGCCTCGCGTAGCGCCGATTCGGCTGCTTGTAAAGACATGTTCCTGTCTTTGAAGTTACCCGCCATTCTTTCTTCTAGAACGGTTGTTTGCATGCCAGAAATGCCCAGCAATGTCATTAACAATAACATGATGAGGCTGACGAAAAGAATGGCGCCAGCTTGTTTTTTGTGGGATTTAAAATTATTATTCATACTTATTGCACTCGGTTTCTAATGCCTACGACGGTCGTAAAAACTCGTCGTAGGCGGTTGTCTGGTGAGGTGACAGTTGCACCATTGTACGTGTAGATAAGCTTGTCGGTCGTTAGGTTATCGGCCTGTGTTTCAACCAATAAGCTGATTTCAGCACTGATGACATTGCCCCAATTAGCGGCTGCACCTACATCATTGGCAGTTTGATAGACATCAATAATGTCATCACCTGTGGTGTCCACGCCGTATTTTATTTGCATGTTTTCAACGCCCTCTATTAACTCCCTCGCTTTTCCCGCGGTATTGTCGTATGCCCATAGGGCATTGCGCCCACCCTCCCCTTTGCGTATATAGTAGGTAAGCGAAGTAAGCTGCAGTAACTCGGAGTCTGAGCCGTAAAGTTTTGCGTTACCAGTGCCGCAAACACCGGTGCCAATACCCGCTTGATTAAGGCATAAGCTCCCCCCGGTGTTTTTGTCAACAGTGTGTGTGATGGTTTGTGGGGAGCCACTGGAAACAGTAGTGGCCTTGAAAATGTGTGCATCTTGGCAGTCTGAAATCATCAAAGTATCGTCTTTTTTTAGGTTGCAACTATTAGCTGCCGAAATTTGTATGACGGCATCCGAGGAGAGCATCGGCACAGTTAATGTCGCGCCACAACTACTGCCTTTCTGAATGGTAATAGTATCGGTGCCGCCGATAGTTGTGGTAGCAATACTAGCGTTTAATACGGGCGCCCATACAGTGAGCGATGTGGCTTCATTTCCGCTAATGGTACTGTCTTTATCATAATTAGGGACAGGAGCTTGAGCAACAGTTTGTACATTCATTTCTTCAATGGCTCTACAGCCAGTGTAGCCAGCTTCTCGAACGTCTTTAGTGATGAATTGGAAGCCGAAACGGGTATTTTCTTGAAGTCTAGAGTGTTCTTCGGTAATTCGGTACGTTTTTTGGGTGCTGATAAAAATTTGACTGACACCTGCGATTAATATTAGACCGATGACCATCGCAACCATTAATTCAACAAGTGTAATGCCTTGCTGATTTATTTTTTTAGTTAAAAAAGTCATAGCTCAGTACTCATGGAAAAACTTCGGGTATTGCTGCCGCTAAGACCGTTTGAGTCATACCATTGTACGGTAATGGTGGTTACGCCGTCTACTGCTGTAACAATAGTGCCCTTTCCAGCAGGAAGAGACGCTGCGATAGCGGTTTTCCATGCTTGCCAGTCGTCGTCTACAACAGAGCCTGAATTAGGAGATGCGGCGGCGATATCGTAGCCGCCCGCTTTTGCAACTAATTTGTTAATTCTCATTCTGTCTATAATGCCGTAGATGTGCACGACTGCCTCTGTTCGCAATTGAGCGCTGTGGTTACTTTTAAGGCTCGCTATTTGCAATCCAGCGATGCCTAATAATCCTATAGCGAGAACAAATACGGCAACCATAACCTCTATCAATGAGAAACCGTTTTGTGTTGTTTTATTGGGTTTAATTATGGACATAATGCGGTTCCCGTTGAAGTTCGGGGGCGTCCAGAAAGGTTGACTGCAACAGCCCTAGACTTGGCCGTGTTGGCGTCGCCTGCGCATAGTCTAAACGTGTCATTTGAGAGTCCTCCAGATCCCTTTGATAAACCGCTAGGTAAATAGCTAACCCATTTGGCATAGGTGGCGCCTGTGCGCAAGGTGAAATTAGTTGGTAGTGAGCCATAGGTTCTTAAAAGGCAATCTTCACCAACTTCGCAAAGATTGGTGTCAGCATCATCATCAAATGTGCCGTCTGCATCTAGGTCAGTAAATAGGTCCCAGCCGTTATCCCAAACTTCGTCGGTGGTGCCTTTACGGCGAACAGTCACCCGAACGCCTCTTTTGATGGCCTCGCTCCGCGCTAAATTTAGCACTGCGACCAGATTGTTGGTTTGTGTAACGGTATGGTTTTTTTGTATAAATTGTTGATAACTAGGGACGCCTATAGTTAATAGAATGCCGGCAATGACCACGGTCGTTAAAAGCTCAATAAGCGTAAAGCCTTGCCGCTTTTTTGGACTAGGGCGTTGTAATAGAGTCTTAATAGCTTGCAGTTTAACAGGTATTTTTTTAAGTTCTACTGATTAAGTGGTGAGCGGTATTGTTCGCCAGATAAACGGTTCATTACTTAGTATCCACTAGATGAATGGTGTCTTCGTCTAGCCCTGGAGCAGAATCAGCCCCTAGTTTAATCATTAGACGAACTTCGTTGGTGGAATCGGCATGCCGTAGCGCGTCTTCATAACTGATATGGTCGGCTAGGTACAAATCATACAAGGCCTGGTCAAAAGTTTGCATGCCTTGCTCAGTCGAGTTTTTCATCAATTCCTTAAGCTTATGGACATCGCCTTTTCTAATAAAATCAGATGCTAACGGGGTGTTAATTAGAATTTCCACAACGGGTTTGCGGCTTTTACCATCTATGGAAGGCACAAGTTGCTGGGCTATAATTGCTTTTAGATTAAGCGATAAATCCATAAACAATTGTTTATGCGCATCATCTGGAAAGAAGTGAATAATGCGGTCGAGCGCTTGGTTAGCATTGTTTGCGTGTAAGGTTGATAGGCACAAATGCCCTGTTTCCGCAAAAGCTATCGCGTGTTGCATGGTTTCGCGCGCACGAATCTCGCCAATTAGTATAACGTCGGGCGCTTGACGCAATGTGTTTCTTAGCGCTATCTCGTACGACTCTGTATCGATACCGACTTCGCGTTGGCTAACGACGCAGCCGGTGTTATTGTGCAGGTACTCGATAGGGTCTTCGATTGTAATGATATGCCCTGTGCCATTTTTATTGCGGTATCCAACCATCGCTGCCAGCGAGGTAGATTTACCCGCTCCAGTCGCACCAACAAAAATAATGAGGCCACGCTTGGTCATCGCAAGCTCGTTTAAAATAGGCGGAATACCAAGTTCTTCTGCAGTGGGGATTTTGTTTTCAATACGACGTAGTACCATGCCGACACTACTTCTTTGCACAAAGGCGCTTACTCGAAAACGACCTATCTCGGGCCTTTGAATTGCAAATTGACATTCTTTGGTGTCTTCAAACTCTTTTTGTTGTTCGGAGTCCATAATGCTAAGGACTAAGGCTTTCGATTGCTGAGCATCTAGGCTTGTTTTAGAAGCACCTTTAAGTACGCCATTAACCTTGATGGTGGGAGGGTAGTCAGACGTGATAAATACATCAGACGCCTTTTGTTCAACGGAGTATTTTAGTAACGAATCAAAATCCATAGGTATCCTCTAAGCGAACTCTAGCTGAATGTTTTTTTGTCAGTTGCTTTTAGTTTGGCATCGTTTCGTGAAACTATGCCGCTATTAACGAGTTCGGCTAGGTGTTGATCAAGGGTTTGCATGCCATCTTTGCGACTAGTTTGTATTGTCGAGTACATTTGGGCAATTTTGCCCTCACGAATCAGGTTTCGGATAGCAGCGGTACCAATCATAATTTCCCAAGCTGCGATACGCCCGCCGCCAATTTTTTTCATTAATGTTTGTGCAATAACGGCGCGAAGTGACTCCGATAACATGGAGCGTACCATGCCTTGTTCCCCTTCTGGAAAAACGTCAATAATACGGTCAATAGTTTTAGCGGCGGAGCTGGTATGTAGAGTGCCGAAAACGAGGTGGCCGGTCTCAGCGGCAGTTAATGCTAGACGGATGGTTTCTAGATCGCGTAGCTCACCCACTAGGATAACATCTGGGTCTTCACGCAACGCAACGCGTAATGCCTCGGTAAAGCCGTGGGTGTGTTTAGCGACCTCTCGTTGGTTTATAAGACATTTTTTGCTTTTATGAAGAAATTCGATGGGATCTTCTATTGTAAGAATGTGCTCATAAAAGTTATCATTTTTATAATCCATCAGGGCAGCAAGTGTTGTGGATTTGCCGGAGCCTGTAGGCCCCGTTACTAAGATAAGACCGCGTGGCACGTTAATTATTTCTTTGAAGAATTCTGGACAACCTAAGGCATCTAGCGTAAGTATATCGACAGGAATGGTTCTAAATACGGCGGCAAGCCCCCGATCTTGATTAAAGGCATTAACACGGAAACGTGCAAGATTGGGTATTTCAAAGGAAAAGTCGACTTCTAAGAATTCTTCAAGGTCCTTGCGTTGTTTATCGTTCATGATGTCGTAGACCATGCTGTGAACTTCTTTGTGTTCAAGCACGGGCATGTTGATACGGCGGATATCTCCATCGACGCGAATCATGGGCGGAAGGCCAGCAGATAAGTGCAAATCAGAGGCTTTGCTTTTAACGCTGAACGCTAATAGGTCAGAAATATCCATGGCGCTGTTCTATTTTTTAGCTAAAAGATGTTGGTTAAGTATGTCATGATATTTATACATTGCGAGCATTAATAATTCAAACTAAAGTGGTTTGAAGGTACCATTAACGCTAGGCTATGTAAATTTCAAATTAATATCAATGCTGATATTAGTATAGACATGAATAGAATTTATGCCGTCTTTATTACAGCGCTACTCTTTGCAGTGTAGAAAAATAAAAAGCTTAGAAAATAAGCATCAGCTGGACGAGCGTTCTGTTCGTTTGATCGCGGTGAGTAAAACACGTTCTAGCGAAGAAATAGCTTGTTTATATCGTGCGGGTCAGCAAGATTTTGGTGAAAATTATCTGCAAGATGCCTTGCCGAAACAACGTGCGTTAACGCATCTTGCTATTTATTGGCACTTTATTGGTCCAATCCAATCAAATAAAACACGCGATGTGGCGCGTTATTTTCAGTGGGTTCATAGTGTTGAGCGTTTGAAAATCGCACAAAGGCTGGCGCAACAAAGGCCGAGTTTTTTGCCCAAACTAAATATTTGTTTACAAGTTAACGTAGACGAAGAGTCGAGGAAATCTGGCTTTTTAATAGATGAGCTTGAAGAGGTTATTGAGCCGATATTAAGTCTAAAAGGGCTTAAATTAAGAGGCTTAATGGCCATTCCACGAGCGACGAGCAAGATAGACGAACAACGAAAATCATTTAGACGCTTGGCGGCTGCAAAAAGCCAGATAAATGCAAAATTTGGCTTACAGCTTGATACGCTCTCAATGGGTATGAGCAGCGATTTATCTTCAGCTATTGCCGAAGGGGCAACCATGGTTCGTGTGGGGACGGCAATTTTTGGCCAAAGGCAGAAAAGCGTTCAAAAATAATCGCTACTGTAGGTTAGAATTAGTAGGTGAGACCTTTCCACGGAAGAAGGTTTCGTTTCTAGGCACCAAAAGTAGGCGCTTTAGGCGAGGCAAAAATGCGCGAATGAGGGAGTTTACAACTGTAAATGACCGATTGAGCACGTTTTTAACGATGCATAGGAGCGAAAGAGCTTTCGTGTAAAGGTTTCCAGATGTTAGTTAACTTAAACAAGAGAGATGCATGCAAGACCAAATTATAGGATTTATTGGCGGTGGAAATATGGCAAATAGCCTAGTTGGTGGTTTAGTGAGCAATGCCTACCCCGCAGATAAAATTATTGTCTCAGATTTAGATGAAAAAAAATTAGCCTTTTTAAATGAGCAGTTCGGCGTTAACACAACACAAGATAATGTGGGGCTAGCTGGGCGTTGCGATATTCTTGTATTGGCCGTCAAACCGCAGCATATGCGTTCAGTCGTAGAGCCGTTAGAGCAGGCAGTACAATCGAACAGGCCCGCTGTGGTTTCCATTGCTGCGGGTATTCGTGAAGCTCATTTAGAAAAGTGGCTTGGGGGTGGCGTACCCGTTATCCGCTGTATGCCCAATACGCCAGCACTGGTTAAAACGGGGGCGACGGGCTTGCACGCGAATGCTTTTGTGAGTGAAGAACAAAAAGACCGAACAGAATCTTTGTTAAGGGCAGTGGGCGTTACCGTTTGGTTAGACAATGAGCAACAACTTGACATTGTAACGGCACTTTCTGGCAGTGGTCCCGCGTATTTCTTTTTAATGATGGAGGCCTTAGAAAAGGCGGCCGTTGACGCGGGTCTTGAGCAAAAGACAGCGCAGTTACTAACCCAAGAAACCGCGCTGGGTGCCGCGAAAATGGCGCTTGAGTCGAGCGAATCTGCTGCAACTCTAAGAGAACGTGTCACCTCTCCAGGTGGCACGACTGAAGCCGCGTTAACCGTGATGGAAGAGAAAGGCTTGCGTGATATTTTTGCGCAGGCCGTTGACGCTGCAAAGCATCGTTCGATAGCGCTATCTGAAGAATTAGGAGGCTAGGATGTCAGGCGATTATTTAACCAACCCGCTCGTATTCCTCATAAGCTCTGTCATAGGGCTATATATTGTGGTCCTTATGGTGCGTGTGTTGCTCCAGGCAACGGGCGCGGATTTTCGCAATCCGGTTTCTCGCGTCGTTATTAACGCAACGCGGCTTCCATTGCAGGGCTTAAGGCCGTTTTTTCCAACGGTTAAAGACCTTAACTTAGCCGCGATTGTGTTGATGCTTGTGCTGCAGATGTCAGTCGGCTTTATTAAGGCGGGTCTTGCATCTGGGAGTCAGTTAATGGATCAACCATGGCCTTTGTTTATCTGGGCGCTCGTTGAGCTATTAGATGGTTTTATTAATATCTTTATTTTTTCTATCTTTGTTGTCGTTATTTTGAGTTGGATAAACCCAAGTTCGCATAACCCAGCTATCAGTCTGCTATATAAAATATCAGACATTATTTTAAAGCCGCTGCAAAGGGCTGTGCCGCCATTTGGTGCTTTTGATTTGACGCCAATTGTGGCGCTGTTTGGGCTGCAAGTATTAAAAATGCTGTTGTTCCCACCGCTATACGCGCTGATGTAAAAGAGCAGTCGTGTTATCAGAAATTTATTTTGTGTAAAACAAGATATCCCAAACGCCATGACCCAAGCGTATTCCGCGGCGTTCAAACTTTGTTATCGGGCGGTGCTTAGGACGTGTGATATACCCTTTCACTTTATTAACAAAACCCGAGTGCGCAGATAAAGTAACAAGCATGTGTTCGGCATAGTGTTGCCAATCTGTGGCGGCGTGAAAAGCACCGTCACTTTCAAGTTTACGGTGGATTAAATTCAGGAAGTTAGTTTGTACGATGCGCCGTTTATGGTGTCTTTTTTTATGCCACGGGTCGGGGAAAAATAGCTGAACACAATTCAGGCTATGGTCTGGAATTGCTTTCTCCAACACCTCTATAGCATCGGTGTCGAATACGCGAATATTGGTGAGGCCTTCGTCCTGTACGCGCCTTAGTAAATGCCCCATGCCAGGGCGGTGGACTTCAATACCAATATAGTTTCGCTCGGGGTTTTCCCTAGCCGTGTCGGCCAGGCTTTCACCATCGCCGAAACCGATTTCCAGCGTTATTGGCTTGTTATTGTCGAAAGCCTTAGTGAGGTTAACGGCCGATTGGCTATTGAGGCCAAATTTCGGCCAGCCAGATTCAATGGCTTGTTCTTGCCCCGGCGTTAACCGACCTTCACGACGGACGAAACTGCGTATACGTCGGAGTACGCTATGCTCGTTTGGGCGCTTGCTATGTTCCATAAAGGAGGCTTTTTTTTAAATGAGGCCGTCAATCGGCGAAGAAGCCGAGGCGTATCGGCGGCGAGGCATACGGCCTGCCAGATAGGCTTCGCGACCTGCTTGCACGGCTTTTTTCATGGCAGAGGCCATAAGAACAGGATCTTTAGCGTGGGCGATAGCGGTATTCATAAGAATGCCCTCGCAACCTAGCTCCATACCAACCGCTGCATCCGAGGCTGTCCCGACTCCAGCATCGACGATAATAGGGACATTGGCATTTTCAATAATGGTGAGGATATTGTATGGGTTTCTAATACCTAGGCCTGAGCCTATGGGGGCGGCCAGCGGCATCACGGCAACGCAGCCCATTTCTTCTAATCGCTTAGCAATAACTGGGTCGTCGTTGGTGTATACCATCACATCAAAACCCTCTTTAACCAGCACGTCTGTCGCCTCGAGTGTGGCGGTAATATCGGGAAATAAGGTTTTTTCATCGCCTAGAACTTCCAGTTTAACCAAGGAGTGTCCGCCTAATAACTCACGCGCTAAACGACACGTACGTAGCGCTTCCTGCGCGGTGTAACAGCCCGCGGTATTGGGTAAAATCGTGTATTTTTCGGGGGGGATAACGTCGAGCAGATTGGGCTCATCTACATTTTGGCCTATGTTTGTTCGACGAATGGCCACGGTGACAATTTCCGCACCACTGCATTCGATAGCAGCCTGTGTTTCAGCTAGATCTTTATATTTACCGGTGCCTACCAGTAGCCGTGAGCTATAGCTTTTCCCAGCGATAATAAGAGAGTTGTTTTGCTCTTTATGGGGATTTTTTTCTGCTTGGCCACCACCAATAGCTTGTACTATTTCAACGTGGTCCCCATCTTTGAGTTTAATGAGGGAGTAGCTATCAGAGGGTCGTATTTCTTCGTTTAATTCGACTGCAAGACGCTTGCCTGTGAAGCCAAGTTGCGCAACCAATTGAGCCAAACTTAAAGAATCATGGCACGAGTGGGCTTCACCATTGAGCTGAATTATCACGGTCGAGCCTAATAAGCTTTAATTATTAGAAGCATCTATTCTGCTTTCTCGACGGGTGCGAACGGCTGCTGCGAGCTGCTCCAACAACTTCACGCCGCTTTCCCAGTCGATACAGGCATCGGTAATGCTTTGCCCGTAGACGAGCTCTTGACCTTCAACTTGATCCTGTCTACCTTCCACAAGGTGGCTTTCAATCATAACGCCACTGATACGCATATCACCATTTGAAATTTGCCCAGCAACGTCATCGCTAACCAACATTTGACGCTCGTGCTGTTTTCTACTATTTGCATGGCTGAAATCAATCATGATGTGTGAGTTAACGCCTGCTTTACCTAAAGCGGCTGCAGCGCGATCGACGCTTTCAGCATCGTAGTTGGGTTCTTTACCGCCGCGAAGAATCAGGTGGCAATCTTCGTTTCCGCTGGTTTCAAAAATAGCGGAACGGCCTTCTTTGGTCACTGATAAAAAGTGGTGTGGGTTGTTAGCAGAACCGATAGCGTCGATGGCTACTTTGACGGTTCCATCGGTGCCATTTTTGAATCCGATTGGGCAAGATAGTCCTGATGAAAGTTCTCGGTGTGTTTGGCTTTCTGCCGTTCTTGCGCCAATTGCACCCCACGCGATTAGGTCTGATACATACTGCGGGGTGATTAAATCAAGGTACTCTGTAGCCGCTGACACGCCTTGTGAATTTAAAGAGAGCAAAAGCTCGCGCGCTTTCTTTAGCCCTTTATTGATTTGAAAACTATCGTCTAAATCAGGGTCATTAATCAAGCCCTTCCAGCCGACCGTCGTGCGTGGCTTTTCAAAATAGACGCGCATGACAATAATTAAGTCCTCTGCAAGGCTATCAATGTACGGCTTAAGGCGCGATGCGTACTCTAAGGCGGCCTCGGTATCATGGATTGAGCAGGGGCCAATTACGACTAGGAGCCGATCATCTTCGCCGTGCAATACCCTGTGGATAGCCTCACGAGCTTTTAAGGTAGTTGAGGCGGCCTCATTATTAATGGGCAGCTGTTGTTGCAAGCTGTCTGGGGAAATAACCTCTTGCATGCCAAGGATTCTAATGTCGTCAGTCTTTATTACACTCATGGTCTAGCCTGTTTGTTTTGGAGCCTAAGTTCTGTTGAAGAAACAAGGCTGTTAATAAATATTTAAAAAGGTTGGGAATGATACCGTTAATCGTTTGATTTTTCATGCTAATTTCTTCGCAAAGCGCTAATAAATAGTGCTCAAACGCATGTTAAACGGAAAAAGCTCTTTTACTGGATAGCGAAATTTAAAGTTCTGTTAAGATTGTAGATAGCTGCAGTTCTTGAGATCTAGTGAACGAACTAATTTAAAAAAAAGGTTTTGACTCATGCTAAAACTTCTAAAATTCTTAATCGGCCTCGTATTATTGTTACTGGTCGTCATTATTGTGGCGCCGATGGTTATAGACCCTAACGACTACCGTGAACAAATTGAAACGGTTGTTGAGGAAAAGACGGGGCGTGAACTGACAATAGATGGAGATTTGAGCCTATCGGTATTTCCTTGGCTTGGCGTTGGCATTAATGATGTGTCGCTGAGTAATGCAGTGGGTTTTAAGGCTGAAAAATTTGCTCAAATTAAGCGAGCCAATGTCAAAGTTAAGTTGTTGCCGCTTCTCAGTAAGCAGGTTGAAGTGAGTGCAATTGTACTTCAAGGGATGCGTTTGAATCTAGAAAAAAACGCGTCCGGTATCACTAATTGGCAAGACCTATCGCAAGCATCATCTAAAGACGAACCAAGTGAGTCATCTGAGGGGAGCGGCACCAGCGAGGCGGGCGTTGCAGCGTTGGCGGTTGGCGGTTTGAAAATTGAAGACGCTAATGTGAATTGGGATGACGCCAGTAAAGGTGAGCGTTACAGCATTACTAATTTAGATTTAAAAACGGGCGCGCTATCATTAGGTGGCCCAATGCCAGTCGATTTGGCCTTTACCGTGGAAAGCAACAAACCAAAAACCACGGTGCGTTTGAAATTAAATGGTGATTTGGTTATCAACGCAGACTTGAATAAATTTGACTTTCAAAACATGGTGTTTATCGTAGACGCAGCGGGTGACCCTATCCCCAGAGGCGCGATGAAAATTGATATCGCCAGCCACTTAATCGTAGATTTGGCGGGACAAGGCTCGCTTTTACTGAACCCGCTATCAATCCGTTTTGATGAGACGACGATTACCGGCCAAGCTGCGGTTAATAATTTGGCCAAGCCAGCGGTTAAGTTCGCTTTGGCTGTCGACACCCTAAACGTTGATCGCTATTTATCGGAACCCGACGAAGGCGCAAAAGCGGACCCCTCTTCAAGCAAAGTGACACTCACGCCGCCTCCTGCAGCAGCGGCTTTGTTGCCTGTTGATACGATTCGCGGGCTAGATATTGATGGAAAAATCAGCATACAGTCACTATTTGTAAATGGCTTAACGGCGGGTGATGCAAGCCTGACGGTTAAAGCAAAAAATGGCGTGCTGACGACAACACAGGCTGTTAAACAGTTCTATAACGGTGGTTACGCAGGCTCAACGGTGATAGATGTACGTAGCGGCGTGCCACAGGTCAAGGTGGCTGAGCAAGCGAAAAATATTAATATAGAAGGCATGTTGGCAGATATGTTAGGTGAGGCGAGCGTATCCGGTGTCGCAAATTTAAAGGTAAATTTAATGACACATGGCAATACGATTCCTGCTTTTAAGTCAGCGCTTAATGGCACGACGGAGTTTAGTGTAAAAGACGGCGCGATAAAGGGCCTAGACGCAGAAGCGCTTATAAAACAAGCGCAGCAGGTTGTTAAAGGTAATCTTGGCGCGTTGGCACAAAAAGGCGGTGGAGAAACACCTTTTTCTGAATTGTCAGGTACGGCTACCATCACCAACGGGTTAGTACGAAACTCTGATTTGTTGGCAGCCTCACCGGTACTTAACCTACAAGGCAAGGGAACAGTAGACCTCATAAGAGAGAAAATTGATTACCGTATGTTTATCAAGAGGACTAAAGCGTTGGAGGCTGATGAAGCGTCCGACAAGAATGATTTAAAAAACATGACGATTCCAATAAACATCACAGGCACATTTTCTAAGCCGAGTATCAGTCTAGATGTGCAAGCTATGGTGATGGAGTTTCAGCGCGAAAAAATTGATGAAAAGGCAACGGAGTTAAAAGAGAAGCTGAATAAAAAGCTGGACAAATCATCTTCAGCAGATGAGGAAGAAGGCGATAAAAAGATTAATGCAGGTGATCTATTAAAAGGACTGTTTTAACAAATATCACGCAAAACACAACTATAGAGCCTGAAGCTTTTCAGGCTCTAATTCTTAATTGGGTTAGCCAGCATGGACGCACGCATTTACCGTGGCAAAAATCGCCTACTGCGTACCGTGTGTGGGTTTCGGAAATCATGCTGCAGCAAACACAAGTTGTGACGGTTATTCCCTACTTCGAACATTTCATGCAACGTTTTCCTGAGTTAGCCGAACTCGCTAATACCCCGCTTGATGAAGTATTAAGTTTTTGGTCAGGCCTTGGCTATTACGCGCGTGCAAGAAACTTACACGCAACGGCCAAAATAATTCTAGATAAAAATAAGGGAGTATTTCCCCAACAATTAAATGAGCTAATCGCGCTACCCGGCATTGGCCGCTCAACGGCAGGTGCAATTGCCAGCTTAGCGATGGGTCAGGCAACACCGATTTTAGATGGAAACGTTAAACGTGTTTTGTGCCGCGTGTTTGCTATTGATGGTTGGCCTGGGCGTGCAGAAACCTTAAAAAAACTCTGGTCGATTGCGGAATGCTACACACCGGAGAACAAAACAGGCCAATATAATCAAGCAATAATGGATATTGGCGCGACTGTTTGCACGCGTTCAAAACCAAAGTGCGGGGCATGTCCATTGGTGCAACAGTGTATCGGTAAAGCAGAGCAACTAACTGACAGTTTACCGACGCCAAAAGCGAAAACGACGTTACCTATTCGAAAGGCTTATTGGCTCGTGCTACACGGTGTGGAAGGTGTTTTTTTGAGCAAACAGCCAACGATTGGGCTGTGGGGTGGTTTGTGGGTTTTACCACAGGTTAAAAATATTGCTGAGGTTGAAGCCTGGTGTAACCGTCAGGGGTTGACGGCATTAAGTATCGAAAGGAAAGAGCAGAAGAGGCACACATTCTCGCATTTTCATTTAGATTACACGCCCATTCATATTGAAGTGTCAACAAAGGCGAGTCGTGTAACCGAAAAAGATAATACTTGTTGGTACACTCCAAAAAGCGAGGTAAAATTAGGGCTTCCCTCGCCGGTAAGTCAGATATTAAATCGGCATTTTTCAGTTTAAAACCAGCAATAAATTTGGATACATTATGTTTTGTAAAAAATTAAAACGCGAGGCCGAGCCTTTAGAAAAAGCGCCTTACCCGGGTGAACTTGGAGAGCGGATTTTAGAAAATATTTCTAAAGAAGCGTGGGCTATGTGGTTGCAACAACAAACGATGTTGATTAACGAAAACAGGTTAACGCCTTTCGAGCCAAAAGCAAAAAAATTACTGAAGGAAGAAATGGAAAAGTTCTTATTTAGTGATGAAAGTAGTGCCCCAGAGGGGTACACACCGCCCGTTAAATGATTGTTTAGTTAACTACCTTGACTAAAGACGTGTGCCACTGTCTAATACGCGTCCTCAACAAGCGTTGCCCAGATAGCTCAGTCGGTAGAGCAGAGGACTGAAAATCCTCGTGTCGGCAGTTCGATTCTGTCTCTGGGCACCAAGCACAAAAGACCTTCGACTATCATCAGCTGAAGGTTTTTTTATGTTTCTAGGTTTTAAGGTGAGGCAGGCGTTTTATTTCAACTTACCGGCAATAAACAATAAAAGTGCAGCGCCTGCGGTTGCGGTGATAATAGAACCGATTAGGCCAGAAGTAGAAATACTTAGTAGGTTAAAGACAAAACCGCCTACGACAGCGCCAATTACACCGACGACGATATTACCAAAAAGCCCAAAGCCGCCGCTCTTCATTAAGTTGCCTGCCAACCAACCCGCAACAGCCCCGATGGCTAGAAAAATTATTATTCCGATAACGACTCCTTCTATATATCTTGAATGAACTAAAGCATACGCAACTTAAATAGGTTGAGGTGCTTTTCAAAGTTAATTTCGTATAAAAAACCTAATAGGAAGCAAAATTTAGTATTCTTTAGTTTGTGTGAAAACTTGTAAAGTGAGGGAGTGTTTTATGTATAGCTTAAGAAACTATGGATTAATAATTACGTTAGTATTTTTTACTGCGACCGCACAAGCCGATTGGGTGCTTGATGGTGAAAATTCAAGCTTGAATTTCGTGTCTGTTAAAAAGGACAAGATAGGGGAAGTAAATCATTTCAAAACGTTATCAGGTGAAATTACAAACGAAGGGAAAGCGAGCGTCACTATTGACCTTGCGAGTGTAGAAACAAATATTGATGTTCGCAACGAGCGAATAAAAAACATTCTGTTGGAAGTTGATGCATATCCTAAGGCAAAAGTCATGCTGAAACTTGATGCAGCCCAATTGATGAGTTTGGCAATAGGTGAAAGGCGTGTAGTGCCCGTAAATTTAACGGTCTTGCTTCATGGGAAAAGAAAAGAAATGATGTTTGATGTGATTGTTGTAGGATTAGTGGGTGGTTCTTTAATGGTGCTTTCTTTGCAGCCGATAATTTTGAACGCTTTCGACTTTGGGTTGGATGTCGGTATCTCTAAGCTAATAGAGATTACAAAATTGCCATCAATTGACTCAGCGGTACCAGTGACGTTTAACTTAGTGTTTAAAGCTAAGTAACACGGTTGTGATTTGCGGATAGACCTTAGTCGGTTACACTAAATGATGGCATTCAAACATTCGGCGGACTGTTGTGATTTGCGGATAGACCTTAGTCGGTTACACTTAAAACGAGTGTGCAAATACAACGGACTATGTTGTGATTTGCGGATATAATTAAACGGGACGCTACCCTTTGTTTGAGAATCATGGGGTGAGTTCACAAATAATTAGGTCAGAGTAAAATTAATCTAACTAGCTATGACGCCTTTGGCAACCTGATTGAGACCGAAGACAGCCAAGGCAATATTATCTACACCCGTTACGATGCACGAGGCCGCAAGGTCGGCATGGACGACCCGGATATGGGTCAGTGGAGCTATGCCTATAACGTACTCGGTCAACTGGTCAACCAGACCGACGCGAAAGGCCAAACCTCAAGCTTAGTCTATGATTTACTGGGGCGCCTGATCAGCCGTACTGAAAGTGAGGGGACGAGCACTTGGCAATACGATAGCGCCCAATGGTGTTGGCAAACTGCATTTAGAGAACGGCACCGCCGCAGACGCTAAAGAATACAGCTATGACAGCTTAGGGCGTAACAGCGAGGTGACCACCGCCATCGATGGCACCCTGTATCACCTCACTACGACCTACGATGCCTACTCACGCGCCGATACGATCACCTATCCTATCAGCACCCAATACCCCACCGGCCTAGTGATCCAAAACAGCTATACCGATGCGGCTACTGATGGCTCTGAGGGGTATTTAAAAGCGGTTACTAACCCCATAGTCTTTACCGTGTACTGGCGGGCGATGAGCCAAAACGCCGCAGGCCAACTGACCGAGGTAAAATTGGGTAACGGCATCACCAGCCAATATTTTTACGACGCCCAGACCAATTTAATTGAAAGCATCACAAGCGCCACCCCAGGCGGTACCGGCTTGCATCTGCTTATCAGGTTCTGTTTCAAAGCGAATGCTCGCTGGGGGAACCACATTACCGCGCAATTAAACCAAGTGCTCACGCACTCGTGTGATACCGCCGTCATACCCATGCTCTTTAATCTCTCGAACAATGACAACAGCACTTAAATGAATAGGCAACGCCGATTCAATACGCCCTTTAATATAGGGCTTATAAGGATTAAGCTTATGGGCAACGCCCGGCCTTGGTTGATAGCTTGGCTTATCAATATCTCTAGATAAATGCTTGTTAACGGTGTTAGGAGAGACGCCTAATTGCTTCGCAATAGCGCGCTTTGAATGGCCTTGTTTGTGTAATATTTTAATGGTCATGAGTTCCTCTATTGAAATCATGATGTTCCTGTTTATAAAAAGCATCAGTGTGAGTCATGTGGCTCACTTTTCAACCGTTAAGGATGAAGGTAATGCTTTAGAACGCATAGCAGCAAAGGACTGTAGCTTTCGCACCATTTCTTGACGGTCCCCGTCGCATCGAGAACCTGAGAGAAAAAAGCCCAGAAGGTGTTTTCTTTACTGAATAAGCGGCGCCGACTCTGCGCACCCGATTGGGCGAGTTGTAAATGATGCTGAGGAATAAATGGTTCGAAGTATTCGCTTAACTGACTAAATGATTTTTGCTTTATTTGCGCTGCTTTATCCAGCAAAATTTGGCGTGATGAACGAGGAGTACGGCGCAGTGTTTGAAGGTGGAATCTGGGGAGATAAAGAGTCTTGTTTTTCACGCGAAATTATCGCACAAAACGCCTGCTTTTACCTTAAAATCAAATGCTAAACAGGCTTAACTTAGTGCCATTCGGGACTGTCCTAGATAACTGAATTAATCTAGGATAGCAAAGTGAGAAAGAATAAATTAAGTTGGTATTAATAAAACAACAGCCATTTTTATATACGAGATGCCATCATTATTAATGACGCCGTGGGCCAAAATTTGGCTAAGTGAAAGTGCGAGATTTATTAGGCCTGTCGCTATTAGCAAGGGTTTAAAACTAATCGTAGATAGATGCGTTTCTATAAAAGAAAATGATTGGTGCATGAGAGAGATTAAGTGCCAATAGTATTTTGGACATATGTATTGTGGAATTTTGCATAGGCCGAATTTTTCTTAATTAACTGCGTGTGAGTTCCCTGCTCAATAATTTCGCCCTGACTCATCACAAGAATTTCATCAGCATTTTCGATAGTCGATAAGCGATGTGCAATCACAATAGTCGTTCTACCTTGCATGGCGGTTTCAAGTGCGTCTTGGATTTTTCTCTCTGATTCCGAGTCAAGCGCTGAGGTGGCTTCATCCAAAATGAGAATAGGCGCATCTTTTAGTAAAGCGCGTGCGATCGCCAAACGTTGCCGTTGGCCGCCAGAAAGCTTTAATCCATTTTCGCCGATAAGCGTGTCTAGGCCGTTTGGAAGTTGTTCGATGAACTCCATGGCATGAGCCTTTGTGGCGGCTTTAATAACATCTTTCCTTGAAAAAGAGCTGAGCGATCCGTATGCAATATTATGCTCAATGGTGTCGTTAAATAATGTGACGTGTTGAGTGACGAGAGAAATTTGTTCTCTTAAATTTGACAGCTCATATTCGGTTATATCAATACCATCAAGTAAAATTTGTCCTTCGCCATGTTGATAAAAACGAGTAATTAGGTTAGCTAGGGTCGTTTTACCACTCCCTGAATGCCCGACTAGGGCAAATGTTTTACCAGCAGACTGGCTGAAAGATATGTTTTTTAAAACAGCTTTATCTTCCTTGTCGTAAGCAAAGCAAAGGTTTTTAATTTCGAGATTGCCTGTGACACGCTTTACCTTGTGCCGACCAGTGTTTTTTTCAGCCTCAGCGTCCAATACGTCAAATATACTTTCTGCGGCAGCAATACCTTTTTGAATGGTTGCATTGACTTCACTTAATTGCCTAATAGGCTTAGGAATCATCCCAGCTGCGGTGATGTAAGCAATAAAGTCGCCCGTAGAGGCGCCTTCCATTAGCAAAAGCGCTAAAAATATGAGCGTTGCTAGTGCCGCCGCCACAATAAGTTGCAATACGGGGGTTTGAATAGCGGATGTTTTCACCATACGCATGGACTGTAGAAAACTATATTCGCTAGCGGCTAAAAAGCGGCCTTTTTCGTAACCCTCACCACCAAAGCTCTTAACAACACGGTTCCCAGTGACCGATTCGGATGTAACATGCGTTAGGTCACCCATGGAGGTTTGAATTTTTTTACTGATACTATGGAATCGTTTAGTTGCTATTTTTACTACTAATCCAATTAAAGGCGCGATGGCAATAAAAATCAAAGAGAGGGCCCAATTCATATAAAACAAATAACCAAATAGGCCGAGGACAGTAAAGCCTTCTCTGGCAATCACTTTTATAGCTTCTGTTGCAGCGCCCGTTACCATTCCGACGTTGTAAGTGATACGTGAAATTAAATGCCCCGAATTGTTATTATCAAAAAAGGGTATGGGTAAAACGGTGTACCGGTTAAAAAGTTGGCAACGTAGGGTGTGAACAATTTTATTAGAGACAAGGGCAATATAGTAGGTGCCAATAAACGATCCAATTCCACGATAGAAAACAATAGATACCAAACCGATAGGAATCCAAAAAATGGCGTCTCTTCGTTGCTCTTGTAAAGAGTCAACCATGAATTTCATCATGTAAGCCACCATGGGTTGGCTGGAAGCAAAAATCAAAAACCCAATCAAGCTAAGCGAAAACAGAGCCATGTGCGGTTTAAGGTACTGTAGAAGCCTTAAGTAAACTTTTAGACTGCTATCTTTTGTTGAAGCTGATTTAGTGTCCAAAAGAATATCTTTTTCGAATTGGTAAAGCGCGCATTATAGCCCATTGGCCTAAACAGAGCACCACGTAGTCAAGAGGGTGTCGAGGTCAAAAATTTGTTATTAAATTGGGCGGCCTGCAATCTGATTCAGCTCAGTCATTTTCTAAGGCCTGATAATGTGCATATAATAACTTCAATTCAGGAATAACGGCATCGCTAGCGAGAGCCTCTGAGAACATAGATGATTTCTGCAGCAGTTCATCTAAACCATCATTTAATTCAATAATATGCGTGCTAAATTTCTTCGCCATAACGAGAAAATACAAATAATGCATGGAGCGTATAAGCAATTGAGGGTTTGTTTGAGCTTGCCTAACAGCGGATAAAAGAGCCAATTGCAAAGATCGGGTGTACTTATCGAGCTCTAGTCGGCCATTGATATCTTTACACATGGCAGATAGCGCCTTTTTTTGACCATCTTCGTTGAAACGCAAGTCAGGCCACGGCCGCTCGATCATTTTACTACCAAATTTTTCTGCATATGCTTTTAGATAACACTAGGAAATACTTGAGGCGATGCGGTCACCAATAGGGCAGGCGTCACAATCTGCCATGGTGGTTATTGTCGGTAAAAGGGCGTTACGGATATCTTTTGCCGAACGATCATAGGACGCGGCTTCTAATCCACGATAGCCGAAACCGGATAACAAAACGATGCGAGTAATTTCATTATAGTTGCCGACTTCGTCTAAAAACTTCCGCACTGCAGAAGGTTCAATAGGAACAGTTGTCCATGAAATAAAGGCAAGAACGTCCCCAACAATTGAAGAATTGTCGGTTTGCTGCCAGGTGTTTAGTACCTGATCTGCAATTTTCTCAGTCACCATTTCATCACGCATAAGCTGACCTGCCATTCGGTAAATGACAGGGTTAAAGGCGGTTTCGCCAAAGTCGACGACATTCCCGAGCGTTAAGCACTGTTTAAAATAAAGTGCAATTAGATAGTCGTGCCATTGTCGGTTAGAAAAGCGTATTTTGTTATGGCCCGTAGTAATAAATAAAGTACGTTGAATCAGGCCCGAGATAAAGTAATGTTCGTTTAGTAGTGAGAGCGCACCCCCCAAGCTTTTGTATTCTTCCTCTAAGGCGTGTTCTTTCAGATAAAGCTTCCAATCATTTGCAATGACATTGGCTTCAGTTCTTATTTGATTTAAGCTTATTTCGCCTAAATTGTTTTTGAAAAAGGCCCACGCCATCAACATTAATGAGATCAGTAAATGCTCGCGGTTAAGAAGTGTTCCATCTTGCAACTTGGCATTTTCGAGTCGACTGCGCTTTAAGATTGAATCGATGGAGTGGCCGATAATGTCGGCGGCATTCAAGCTGCCGTTTTCTAGGTCTGGAGCCTCGTCTAATGAGGCCAAAATAAGGGGCGTTAGTACAATATCCATCAACTTTTGATCCTTAATATAATTCAACCAAGTGCTGCAAATGGGAAAATGGCTTTTAGCTTCCTCAACGCTTAGGCGAGAGACTTCATAGGAATCCCTTTTTGAATTTACGTATTTTTCTATCCCTGGCAAGCTGTTGCGGCAAACAGTTAAGATTGAAAACCTCTGATTGTTACGATATCGTTGGGTGGCCTCTCTAAAGAGTTTAAAACTTGGCTGCTGCTGACTTCATGCTGCAAGGCCAAAAATTCATCAAGGCCGTCGAATAGAATGCAGACAGCTTGTGTGTCAAAGCAAGAAATGGCTTTAGTTGAACGAAAGTAGCGATCAGGGAAAAGATCATTAACCCAGTTTTCGTGCCACTTCCATAAACTATCCCAGTCTAGCTCAGCGCCAAATTCTTGGCTAGATGGCATTTGTAGAGGCATAGAAAAGGGGATAATTTTCTGTGGGCTGGGGTTCATCAAATAATCAAAAGACAGGCGCCAGATAAGTTCACGCATGACAGTTGATTTACCCGAGCCGCCATTACCGGTGAGTAAGAGTTGATGAGGAAAGTTTTATCACTGTTTAAGCGCGCATACATGAGGTCAAATACGCGTTGCTGGCTCTCAGAATTTGTTGGTTGTGTACTTGAATTTTGTGCGCCAGGTTCAGATCTCCCTATTAAAATTTGCGTACCTAGCTCCCGGTTTAAAGCATCTAGTTTCCGGGTGATAGCGTAGGCGTGCATCACGAGGTAATAGTTGGAGCCCGAATAATCCATCACTTGTGTGACGAGGATATCCATAATTGGACCATTGATATTGTCAGGTACTTTTACCGTATCGTGATTGCCGCGAAAGGTTACTTGGCGGGGCCCATTCGTATCAGTGGGGACGGCAACATCCGAGCCTGCAAGAATGTCGAAAGAGGCGGGGTAGGGTAATCTAAGTTCTTGCGATTTCGCGAGGGCACTTTCATTTTCTGTGTGCAAGGTTCGCAGCCAAGGGTTGTTATGTCGAAGCGAATCGATGATTTCATTCTTACCCACATCCGCCGCCCCTTGCGTGAGAGTGCGGATTAATTTAAGAAAGGGCTTAGCGAGCAGATACACATATTTGTAAATTGATTGTCCAATTCTTGTTAAGGAGGGGTCGCCGCCATTATGTGGTACGGCAACATTAATAATACGGCGTGTTTTAAACCAAAGTGAGGGGCTTTCTGCAAAGCTAAAAGTATTGTTTTCTATTCCGTGGTTTATTTCATTGAAAGCGGTGTTGAGCATGTGTTTAACAACTAGCCCCCGTGCTATGGGTAATGAAAATTATAAAATGGTAACGCTGATACGCAGTATCAAGGCAGGTGCGTAGGTCATCAGCGGCTTGAGGAATACTGGCTTTTTGCCATAAACCCGAGGCGCAAGAAAAATTTAGAATATCAACGTTTGAACCGATGCGTTCAGAAAGCCATTCAGGGGGGCTCTTCCCATGTATCGGCTGGGCTGCCAAAGATGCCGTGTACGAAAACCACCAGTAAATCTGAACGGTATTTTTTTGCGTCTTTATCGGCTTGATGAAAAAGGCCGTAACGAGTTTTCTGGTTCCAGAAGGCCATAAAATATTAGAACGCTTGGGTTGAACTTATATTGCAGGACAAGAGCAACTTTTTATATAACGCTCAGCAACGGTTAGTTTCTTTGTTGGACGAGAATCCACGGTAAAACAATAACGGACCAAAGTTCACTCTTCCCTTTTTGCCATAAAGCCGCTTCATTGGTAGAAACGCCCGCGACGAGGCCTTTCTTCATCCAGTTTTCGACGGTCAATTTGTTGTCATTCGAAATCTCCAGGGCGGCGTCTACAAGGTCAATATTTTTTGCAACGCGTAGCAAATTGCCTTTGGCAAAAAAGCGCTCTAAATCTTTCCAAGCGATTGCTGCAGTTTCGGCATGTAGCGCATGCCATTTCTCAGTTTTATTTCCCATTTGTTCATTTTACATGGATTTAAAAGGCTTTCGATGAAGCGAATACTTATGAAGTTTGATAATATTCATATACTTTATTCAAGATGAGAGGAATCTATGGAAAACTTTACCCCTTATGCTTCGTCAGCGGGTGGTGTTTTGATTGGCATTAGCGCAAGTTTACTCATGTTTTTAAATGGCCGGGTCGCTGGGATTAGCGGTATTGTCGCAGGATTATTTACAAATCCAGCCATGATAGAAAAGGCGTGGCGTTTTGCCTTTATTACAGGGCTAATTTTAGGTGGTTTAGCCTACGCGAGCTTTAATCCAGTTGAAATTATGCCACGCGAAAACATGAGCACGGCAATCTTGATTGTAGGTGGTTTACTAGTGGGTTTTGGTACGGCTATGGGCGGCGGTTGCACCAGTGGTCACGGGGTATGTGGCATGTCGCGATTTTCGTTACGTTCTATTTTAGCGACATTTACCTTTTTGCTGAGCGGAATTATAACGGTCTATCTTGTGCAGCATGTGATAGGGGGCGCATCGTGAATAAGTTTATAAGTGCATTGGCGGCAGGGTTAATATTTGGCGTTGGTCTTGTTTTATCAGGCATGGTTGACCCGAATAAAGTGGTCGGATTTTTAGACGTTGCAGGGAACTGGGGCCCGAGTTTGATGTTTGTTTTAGGCGGTGCAGTCGTGACAACGACTATTGCGTATCGTTTTATTTTTGCGAAAGGTAAGCCCATGTTTGGTAGTGATTTTCACTTACCAACAATCATCAAGGTTGATCAAAAATTATTATTTGGCGCCGCCATTTTTGGAATTGGTTGGGGCTTGATTGGTTATTGCCCGGGTCCTGCTGTGGCGAGCTTGGGGTTTCGTCCAGAGGGGCCTCTTATTGTTGTTGTGTCAATATTAGCGGGGCTTTTATTATATAAAGTTGTGGAGCGAAGCTCGTAAGAAATTTTTCGCGTAAACGTAAAAGACCCAAGCTAAATGCTTGGCTTTTTTATTGATTAAATTAAGTACTAAGCTTAATTAATCTTGGGTCATGACAAGTTAAGCGGCTCTTTTCTGAACATTTTGAGTAAAATATTGTATATATCTTGCTCTCGATTATTAAATCTAAACTCACACTCTTTAAGGTGCAAATTGAACAAACCTTTATCCATTCCTTTAAACTTCACCAGTCGTATTTTAGCATAGCCCCAAAACGACTCAATTCCATTGATATGGCTCGTGCCTCTAACAAACTCATTTTGGCTATGATGCACTCTAAAATGCTTCTTGTAACCAAAATCGACAAGTCCATTATAACCGCGCCAACCATCAGAATGAATAACGCTGTTGAT
>LWTN01000230.1 GCA_002101225.1 Cycloclasticus sp. symbiont of Poecilosclerida sp. M
ATCTTTGTTCGCAGGTCAATTGGGTATATTTTTTCATGTTTCACTCCTTTTTCTTGTCGGATTAAAGAGTGGTTAATATACCCTTTTGACCAACTAACGAGTGTTGCACTTATGATGTGAATTCAAGACCCTTTAGTAGTAGTTTGTAGCTAGTCTTAGTGATTTAATAGTCTAACGTCAGCCAAATCCAAAAAAATCCAGTTGCCCTTATTCATGAGCTCTCTAATCCGGGAAAGATTAACGCGTCTAGCTACTAGCCAACAAGAATACACAATTTGTGCAGGCTTAAGGGGCTTAGAAAAAGAAAGCTTGCGCGTAACACCTAATGGAAAGATATCCCAAAAACCTCACCCGAAAGGCTTAGGTTCAGCTCTAACAAATCCTTATATAACGACAGATTACTCCGAAGCATTACTTGAGTTTATTACCCCTCCTCTTGTCAGTAATGCGGACGCACTCTCCTTTATGCATGACTTGCATAGTTTCACTTACAAACATTTAGGCGATGAATTGCTTTGGAGTGGCAGCATGCCGTGCATAGTAGATGGTGATATGAGTGTTCCTATAGCAAACTATGGCGATTCCAATATTGGCCTAATGAAGCATATATACCGCGTTGGCTTATGGCATCGTTACGGCCGCTCAATGCAGGCTATCGCAGGCATACACTTTAACTACTCATTGCCCGATAAATTTTGGCCTATCTATCAACAACAAGAGAATGACACACAACCCTTAGAAGACTTTATCTCCCAGAGTTATTTCGATATGACTCGCAATTTGCACCGTAATGGGTGGTTACTTCTATTCTTATTCGGCTCATCACCTGCCATTTGTAAGTCTTTCGTCGCCGGGAAGGAGCACGCCTTTAATGTGTTTGATGAAGGTACGCTGTTCGAAAAATATGCCACCTCTCTACGCATGAGTGACATTGGCTATAAAAATGATAGTCAATCTAACATAGCCATTTCATACAACTCGTTAGACGCATATGTATCTGGGCTGACGCAAGCCACGCAAAAAAGTCACCCAGAATACGCAACCATTGGCACCAAAGGAGCTGACGGTCAATACGCACAACTCAATACAAATATTCTGCAAATTGAGAACGAGTATTACAGCAACGTAAGACCCAAACAAATTGCAGCATCAGGCGAGCGACCAAGCACCGCATTAAGAGAACGTGGCGTGCGTTACGTAGAGCTTCGCTCGGTTGATTTAAGTATTGTAGACCCATCAGGGCTAAACGAATCACAACTTAACTTTTTAGAAGCTTTTATGATTTACTGTCTATTAAGTGAAAGCCCTCCTCTATCCACTGCTGATAAAATACTACTTGATGATAATATCAGTCTTGTCGCGACAAATGGTCGACGTCCTAATTTACTTCTAAATCAGGACGGTAAATCCAGCAGTTTAAATTCATGGGGCCTAGCAATTTGTAATGAAATGGTACCCATTTGCAATATTTTAGATACTGAACTTGAGGAGAAGCCTTATTCTTCTGCACTTGAAGTACAAGTTCAGAAGCTAAACAATCCTAACCTAACGCCCTCATCGATCCAACTTAAAGTGTTGAAAGAAGAGCAGTTACCCTTCTTTAAATATGTGATGCAACAGTCAAATCTGCACAAAACCTATTTTGAAAACAGACCACTTTCTAATGCAAAACTTAGTTTATTTGATAATGCTTGCCTCCAATCGATACAGCAACAAAATGCAATAGAACTGTCCGACACGCTAGGCTTCGACCAGTTTCTTACAAAATACTTCTCTCAGAACTGATTACATTTCTTCTAACCATATCTCTGTTTGGAATGCTCCCTATTCACAACGTTTGATACACTAGCTCCACTAATATTGCTTGGAACAACTCATGCACGACCTGCCAACACTTAATAATAAATTGGATGCCTTGCAGCCAAAAGAAATTATAAAATCGATTTATATGGATTTTGATAACCTAACATTGTCTTTTAGTGGTGCTGAGGACGTTGTACTAATTGATATGGCTTGCAAACAAGGCCTTAAACCCAATGTTTTTACGCTCGATACAGGTCGTTTACACCCACAAACATACCAGTTCCTACAAGCTGTCATGGAACACTACTCTATCAACATTCAAATATTAACGCCTGAATCTACCGCCTTAAAAAGGCTAACCGATAAAAAAGGCTTATTTAGTTTTTATCAAGATGGCCACCAAGAGTGCTGTGGGTTGCGGAAGGTTGAACCACTTAAAAATCACCTTTCTAATTTCTCAGGCTGGATTACCGGTCAACGTAAAGATCAAAGCTTAACAACTAGGGGGGCTCTTTCGATTGTTGAGGTTGATGCTACTTTCATTGGAATTGAATCAAATTTATTAAAGTTCAACCCTCTTTGTAATTGGACTTCTGAGCAAGTATGGCTATACATTAGATCTTTGGAAGTACCCTACAATTCTCTGCACGATAAAGGTTATACCAGCATCGGCTGTGAGCCATGTACCCGAGCTATATTACCCCACCAAGACCCAAGAGAGGGACGTTGGTGGTGGGAGGAAAGCGATAAGAAAGAGTGTGGGCTTCACAGCAAAAAATCGAGTAGTTAAAACTCATTAATAATGACCTTGTGCGTGCCGCTGCTCACTATTATTAAGTTAATAGTGAGGTAACTCGATACCTTCAAACAAGGCATTAATGGCTCCCTGTTCCTTTAATTCAAGCGCTCTTTCGACCAAATCTCTTGTCAAATGTGGCGCAAATGACTTTATGAAGTCGTACATATAACTTCGTAAAAAGGCATCTTTTCTCACCCCAATTTTCGTGATGCTCGAGTCGAACAAATGGCTCGCATCGATCGCCACCAAGTCATCATCCGTATTTTCATCAAAGGCCATACGAGCAACAATTCCAACCCCAAGCCCAAGCCTTACATAAGTTTTAATAACGTCTGCATCAACCGCCGTAAGAGCCACATTAGGCGTCAGCCCTTGCTGTTTAAATGCATCATCAAGCTTCGAGCGCCCCGTAAAACCAAACACATAAGTTATCAGTGGTTCTGCAGCAACGTCACTTATGCTGACTTTCTTTAATTTTGATAACGGATGGCCCTTCGGCACTAAAATACACCTATCCCAAGAATAACAGGGGAGCAAAATTAAATTCTCAAATAGCTCTATAGCTTCGGTTGCAATGGCCAAATCCACCCTACCTTGAGAGACCATCTCTGAAATCTGCATCGGCGTACCTTGATGAATATCCAAACTTACATCAGAAAAATCACTCATAAACTTTTTAATCACCGACGGTAAAGCATAACGCGCCTGCGTGTGGGTCGTTGCAATAGCGAGCGAACCTTTGCTTTCTGAACGAAATTCCTTAGCAATATTTTTTATATTTTCCGTTTTTTGAAGAATCTCTCCAGCAATTTCAATTATTTTTTCACCCGCAGGTGTCATACTCGTCAGGTGTTTGCCGTTTCTTGTGAAAATAGGCACACCCAAGCTATCTTCTAAAATTCTAATTTGTTTACTTATGCCAGGCTGAGAGGTATAAATACTTTCAGCTGTGGCTGAAACATTTAGATTGTTTCTTGAAACTTCCCAAATATAACGCAGTTGTTGTAATTTCATTTTTTCTCTAATAATAAATTGTTATAAATATAGGAATATATATTCCTGTTTATTATAAGTAATTTAACTTATATTTCAAGCCAATTTTATTTGGATTCCCAAGATGGACTTTTATTATATTTTTGCGGGCGCGAGCGTGGGCTTTATCATTGGGCTTACCGGTGTTGGCGGCGGCTCACTTATGACTCCTCTGCTTGTATTGGGTTTCAATGTTCAGCCAGCTATCGCTGTTGGCACCGACTTGCTTTATGCAGCCATTACCAAAGCTGGGGGTGTCTGGTCACACCATAAGCATAGAAACATTGACTGGACTATTGTTAGACCCCTGTGTCTTGGCAGCATCCCCGGCTCAATTATCTGCGTTATTTTAATTCAATACTTCAATATTTCTGGAGATTATTTCGATAAAGTTATTTCAATTAGCCTTGGCTTTATGCTGGTGCTAACGTCTTTTGTCATATTATTTAAGAATCATTTAAGCTCTTATTTGTCACCGGCCAAAACAAACGACAGGAAACCCAGTTCAATCACCATCACTCTACTAGGCGCCATTTTAGGTATTCTTGTTACTCTATCTTCTGTTGGCGCTGGTGCCATTGGTGGCGCATTACTGATGCTTCTTTATCCTAGCCTTAAAACACGCACTATTATCGGAACTGACATAGCACACGCTGTTCCCCTTACCGCCATTGCAGGGCTTGGCCATTACCACCTAGGTAACATCGACTTTTCTTTGTTATTTAATTTAATTTTGGGTTCAATTCCAGGCATCTACTTAGGCGCGATGATTAGCGAACGAGTACCAGAACAATTATTACGATTCCTACTTGCAACTTTACTGCTACTGATTGGCGCTAAGTTTATAACTTAGCTGTCTGATTTAAAAATAGACAACTGTTTGCTTAATGTTTTTGGATCCGATACTAAATCTTTATCAAGCAAAAGAATCGGCATCTCGTTATGGTCAAAATTCTCCTCGCCCATCACACACACTAAACCAGACTCAACAATTGACAGAACACTAGCGCCAAGGTTATTTTTTTGAAGTTCACCGTCTTCGTCAATTAAGGCAACTACATGTAAACCTTCGTCAAATAAAACACGCCTAATACAATCAATTTCATGTTCGCTCACCTTACTTGAGAGCTTAATAACGCCACCTTTATGACCGTAACGTGCGGCTAGCTCCTCTGAAGAAACGCATTGCAAATCATCTTTATCGGTCTGACTAATTCCCTCAATCATTCCGCATCCAACCGTTACATTAGTGAGGCGATCAATAATTATAAAAGAGCCGAATGCCTTATTGCTTGTGTATAAGTCGAAAGCTATTTCTGAATTAAAATGTACGTTACATTTGGCTATTTCGTTTAGCTTGAGACTATTCCCACCCTGTGAACTTTCTAAGGTATTAACATCAATCAATTCATTAATATTAGATACTTGCCCTGTAATATTTCTAGTTGAGTGTTTAAAATCATATAGCCGACCTACTTTAAGCGGTTCTTCTGACATCCACACGATACTTGCGGTTAATTGACGACTCATCTGCGGCAAGTTATCTGGGAATAGAATAACGTCACCTCGACTTACGTCGATGTCATCTTCCAACGTAGCTGTAATCGCCATGGGTGGGTACGCTTTCTCTAATTCACCGTCATAAGTAATGATTGATTTAATCTTGCTTTTTTTCATTGATGGATAAACCACAACGTCCTTGCCCACTTCAATCAATCCAGAAGCCACAGTTCCACAATAGCCTCTGAAATCTAAATTGGGGCGATTAACATACTGCACTGGAAACCGCATATCCGTCATATTTTTATCCGCAGATACCTCAATGCTCTCTAAAGTTTGCATCAACGTATCGCCTTTATACCAAGACATATGCTCGCTTAAATGAACCACATTATCCCCGTCGAGCGCAGACAGAGGAATCATATGAATATCTTCCAAATTTAATTGACTAGAGAAACGCGCGAATTCTTCACATATTTCAGTAAAAACAGCCTCTTCATAGCCAACTAAATCCATCTTATTGACCGCGACGATGACGTGTTTGATACCCAACAATGAAGCTATAAAACTGTGACGTTTAGTTTGTGTTTTAACACCACTACGGGCATCGATTAGGATAATAGCAAGATCGCAGGCAGAAGCACCCGTGACCATATTACGCGTATATTGCTCGTGGCCTGGCGTATCCGCGATAATAAATTTACGCTTCGCAGTTGAGAAATAACGATACGCTACATCAATAGTAATTCCCTGCTCTCGCTCAGCTTGTAAACCGTCAACCAGCAATGACAAATCAATCTTCTCACCCGTCGTACCAGACTTTGCATTATCAGCTGCCACAGCTGCTAATTGGTCCTCATATATAAGTTTTGAATCATACAAAAGTCGCCCGATTAACGTGCTCTTGCCGTCATCGACGCTTCCACACGTAAGTAGGGAAAGCTGCTGTTTATCGGCGTGTTCTTTTAGGTAGGCCGTTATGTCTGTTTTAACAAGCTCTGACTGGTGCGACATTAAAAGTAGCCCTCTTTTTTCTTCTCTTCCATCGAACCTGACTGATCGTGATCAATTAATCGACCTTGACGCTCCGAGCTTGTCGCCAACAACATTTCTTGAATTATTTCTGGCAAAGTAGTCGCTGTTGATTCAACTGCACCAGTTAATGGATAGCACCCTAAAGTCCTGAACCGAATACTCTTTATTTCAGGTTCCTCATTTTCACGTAGCTCCATGCGCTCATCGTCTACCATCACCAGCACACCATCCCGATCAACCACCGGACGTTTCTTAGCAAGGTATAAAGGTACGATAGGTATACCTTCTAAGTAAATATATTGCCAGATATCCAGCTCTGTCCAATTTGACAAGGGAAACACACGTATGCTCTCACCTTTCTTGACTCTGCCATTGTATAGATTCCATAATTCTGGCCGCTGCTCTTTTGGATCCCAGCGATGATTTTTATCACGGAATGAATACACGCGCTCTTTCGCGCGTGACTTTTCTTCATCACGTCTAGCGCCACCAAACGCCGCATCAAATTGATATAAATCAAGTGCTTCTTTAAGCGCTTCCGTTTTCATAACATCGGTATACTTTTTGCTACCATGGGTAAAAGGGTTGATGTTTTTCTTCACACCTTCAGCATTAGTATGCGTAATAAGGTCAAGGCCCAGTGATTTAACGTGCTCATCCCTGAATTTAATCATCTCCTTGAATTTCCACGTCGTATCGACGTGTAACAGCGGAAAGGGTAATTTACCCGGGTGAAAAGCCTTAAGCGCTAGGTGCAACATAACGGCTGAATCCTTACCAATAGAATACAGCATGACGGGCTTATCAAACTCAGCTGCTACTTCACGAATGATGTGGATACTCTCTGATTCAAGTTGTTTTAAGTGTGTTAAATTTGCTTTCATTATAACTATTAGTAATATCTATCCTGTATATTTATTAATTATGATTATATATAATTCAATCCCTATCGTGAAGCGTTAGCTATCAAAATTTTAAAATAGTAATCTAAAAAGATTATAATACATCCAACATAAACTCTAACTTATACACCGAAGGATTTACCCATGACGTTCGTAGTAACTGAATCATGCATTAAGTGCAAATACACAGATTGTGTAGATGTCTGCCCCGTTGACTGCTTTCACGAGGGACCAAATTTTCTAGTGATTGACCCTGAGGAATGTATTGATTGCACACTATGTGAGCCAGAATGCCCTGTTGAGGCTATTTACTCAGAAGATGAACTTCCAGAAGGTCAGGAGGAGTTTATTCAAATAAATGCTGACTTAAGTCCTAAATGGCCCGTTATTACCGATGTAAAGCCAGCTCCAGAAGACGCAGATGACTGGGCAACAAAAACTGATAAACGCGATCTACTAGAGCAATAAATTTCTATGAAACTGTATATTAAAAAAGTCGGCTATTAGCCGACTTTTTTATTCAGCTTCTACAACTTCCTCTTCAGGACTATCGACTACTCGGTCAACCAATTCAACATACGCCATTGGCGCAGCATCACCCGGTCTAAAACCACATTTTAGAATTCTTAGGTAACCACCTGGTCTTTCCTTATACTTTGGCGCAAGATTATTAAATAGCTTAGTAACGCTATCTCTATCCCTTAGTCGTGAGAAAATTAAGCGGCGTTTTGCAACAGAGTCGATTTTTGAAGCCGTAATAATTGGCTCGATAAAACGACGTAATTGCTTAGCTTTTGGCACAGTCGTACGAATAACTTCGTGCTGTATTAAAGAGTTTGCCATGTTTTTAAACATAGCTTTACGATGACTACTATTACGATTTAGTTGTCTACCTGATTTTTGATGACGCATAATAAATCCCTAAAATTAATTCGAGCCGCTAACCTTATCACTTGTAATAAGACTTGAAGGCGGCCAATTCTCTAAACGAATACCTAAAGACATACCTTTAGATGCCAATACATCTTTAATTTCAGTTAAAGATTTTTTCCCTAAGTTGGGTGTTTTCAACAAATCAACTTCTGCTCGCTGAATCAAATCGCCAATGTAAAATATTTGCTCTGCTTTTAAGCAGTTTGCAGAACGAACCGTCAACTCTAAATCATCAACAGGACGCAATAAAATCGGATCAAACTCAGGTTCCTTAGGCAACTCTGGCTCTTCGACAATATCTGTTAAATCGACAAACACAGCAATATGATGATGAAGAATAGTTGCAGCCGCACGAATTGTTTCTTCAGGCTCCACAGTACCATTAGTTTCAATATCAATGATTAGCTTATCTAAGTTTGTACGTTGTTCAACACGCGCTGAATCAACCACATATGAAATCTTTTTGATTGGGCTAAATGAAGCATCAAGTAATAAGGCGCCGATTTCTAAATCTTCATCTTGTTGCTTACGTGCTGCAGCCGTTTTATAACCCGCGCTACGCTCAACTTTAATCGTCATTGATAACTTACCCTTAGTAGTTAAGTTAGCAATAACAAGATCAGGATTAATGATTTCAACGTCATGATCTAACCTGATATCAGCCGCTGTAACCTGGCACGGGCCAGTTTTTTCAAGCGTAAGAATAGCCTCTTCCTTTGCAGTCATTTTAACGGCTAAGTTCTTAAAGTTAAGCATGATATCGATTACGTCTTCTTGCACGCCATCGATAGTTGTGTATTCGTGCAACACACCATCCATCTTGATTTCTGTAACTGCACTGCCAGGTATTGACGATAGCAGCACGCGACGCAAAGCATTACCTAATGTATGCCCAAAGCCACGCTCCATCGGCTCAATAGTTACTTTTGAACGATTTGGTGCAATAGTTTGTACACCGACAACTCTAGGTTGTAAAAAACCTGAAAGTAGATTTTGCATTATATTTCCTCAGTAATTATTACTTAGAGTACAGTTCGACGACCATATGTTCGTTGATTTCAGCCGGTAAATCTGAGCGCTCAGGTACAACTCTAAAAGTACCCTGCATTTTGCTAATATCAACATCTAACCAATCTGGCATTCCACGCTGCTCAACAAATTCTAAAGCAGCTTTAATTCTGTTTTGTGATTTAGCCACTTCATACACAGCGATTACGTCATCGGCGCTCACCATGAATGATGGGATGTTTACGCGCACACCGTTAACAGTAATACCTTTATGACGTACCAATTGGCGCGCTTCTGAACGAGATGAAGAAAAGCCCATTCGATAAACAACATTGTCTAAACGACACTCAAGAAGTTGTAACAAGTTTTCACCGGTCGAACCTTTAATTCTTGCCGCTTCAGTATAGTAGCCACGGAACTGTTTTTCCAAAACGCCGTAAGTACGACGTAGTTTTTGTTTTTCACGCAACTGTAGCGCGTAATCTGACAAACGTGTTCTACGCTGGCCATGCTGCCCAGGAGGATACGCTCTTTTTTCAACCGCGCACTTTGAGGTGAAGCACTTTTCACCTTTTAAAAATAGTTTTTCGCCTTCACGACGACATAAACGACACTTTGAATCTGTATATTTAGCCATAATTTTTCCTAATTACACACGTCGTTTCTTTGGTGGACGACAACCATTATGTGGGATCGGTGTAACATCTTCGATATAAGTGATATTAAAACCAATATTGTTTAATGCCCTTACTGCTGACTCTCTTCCAGGGCCTGGTCCTTTAATTCGTACTTCAAGATTCTTAACGCCGAAATCTTTAGCCGCATTACCAGCCCTTTCTGCCGCTACTTGCGCCGCAAAAGATGTACTTTTACGAGAACCACGGAAACCAGAACCACCCGCCGTTGCCCATGATAATGCGTTACCTTTTCTATCGGTAATCGTTACGATTGTGTTATTGAACGTCGCGTGTACGTGTACAACGCCATCCACGACATTCTTTTTAACTTTCTTTTTACTACGAACAGGTTTAGCCATACAGCAAATATCCTTTAATTAAATCTTATTTTCTAATCGGTTTACGCGGACCTTTTCTTGTCCTAGCGTTTGTTTTAGTTCTTTGACCCCTTACAGGCAAACTTCTACGGTGACGAATACCTCTAAAACAACCCAAGTCTAGCAAGCGCTTAATATTCATTGATACTTCACGCCGCAAGTCGCCTTCAATCACGTATTTTGCAACTTCAACACGAATTGCTTCTAGTTGATTTTCTGATAACTCATGAACCTTCGATGAAGTTTTTACACCCACTGTTTCGCATATTTTATTCGAGCGCGTTGCACCAATCCCATAAATTGAGGTAAGTGAAATTACTACATGCTTATTATCAGGTATATTAATTCCTGCAATACGAGCCATTCATATCTCCGTTATTTTGGTCGGTAAAAAACCGATAATTTTAATCTTAAATAGAGCTAACTACAAGCTAAACTATTAGCCTTGGCGTTGCTTATGACGGCTATCTTTACAAATAACACGTACAACACGTTTTCTAACAACCACTTTACAGTTACGACAAATTTTCTTTACTGATGCTCTTACTTTCATTTCTAACTCCAATAATTTTAAAGACTAACCGCCTTTAAGATTCGCTTTCTTCATTAAACCGTCATATTGCTGCGACATCATGTGGGATTGCATTTGTGCAATAAAGTCCATAACAACGATGACAATAATCAACAGCGATGTACCACCGAAATAGAAGGGTACATTCCAATAAACAATTAAAAACTCAGGCAACAAACAAACGGCTGTGATATATATCGCGCCCAATAAAGTCAATTTAGTCATCACGCCATCGATGTATTTTGTGGTTTGCTCGCCCGGCCTTATACCCGGTATAAACGCACCAGACTTCTTCAAATTTTCAGACGTATCGCGTGAGTTAAAGACCAACGCGGTATAAAAGAAACAAAAGAATATAATGGCTGCCGCATAAAACATCACGTAAATTGGCTGCCCCGGCGATAACATGCTCGATACATCTTGCAACCAGCCAAACCCTTCATTACTACCAAACCAGCCAGCAATTGTTGATGGAAACAAAATAATACTTGAAGCGAAAATCGGTGGAATCACGCCCGCCATGTTTAACTTGAGCGGTAAAAAGCTAGATTGGCCCGCATACATCTTCTTACCTTGCTGACGCTTGGCATAATTAATTTTAATTCTACGCTGCGATCTTTCAACATAAATAACAAAGGCGGTTACACCGATAGCCAGTGCAAAAAGCACTAGCACCATAATCGCATTCATCTCACCCGTTCTAACGAGCTCAAGTGTTCCACCTACGGCAGATGGGAGACCTGCCACGATACCCGCAAATATAATAATTGAGATACCATTGCCGATACCCCTCTCCGTTACTTGCTCGCCCAACCACATAAGGAACATCGTTCCGCACACTAACGTAATCACCGCAGTAAACATAAACGCAAGGCCAGGATTAAATACGACTGGGAAACCACCTGCAGATTGTGCTTGAATCGCTGTCGCCATTCCAACCGCTTGAAGTGTTGCAAGAACGACTGTTGCATAACGTGTGTATTGGGTAATTCTTCGCTTGCCTGACTCACCTTCTTTCTTCATTTGCTCTAACTTGGGCACAACAGACGTCATCAGCTGAATGATAATTGAGGCTGAGATATAAGGCATGATGCCTAAAGCAAAGATACTCAAACGTTTCAACGCACCGCCAGAGAACATATTGAACATGTCCAATATGGTTCCTTCTTGTTGTTCAAACATTAGCTTTAAAGCTTCTGGGTCAATGCCTGGAACAGGCACGTGTGCACCGATTCTAAAAACAAATAGCGCAAGCAACACAAACACCAAACGTTTGCGCAGCTCTGGTAACCCGCTGAGCCCACCAAATGATGGCGTTGATGTTGCTGAAGAGACCATTTACTCTACGCTGCCACCAGATTTTTCAACTGCTTTTTTAGCGCCTTCCGTAATAGCCAAACCTTTCAGTGTAACTTTAGATTTAACTTCCCCAGACAGAATGACTTTAACTCTTTTAGTAAAAGCCGGAACAAGGTTCGCTTCAATCAGCGCCTCTACAGTCACGTCGCCTTTTACTTTCGTTAACTCATCCAACCGAACTTCTGCTGTTAATCTTTTCTTAGCAGAGTTGAAGCCTACCTTAGGAAGTCGTCTTTGTAGCGGCATTTGGCCACCCTCAAATCCAACCTTATGGAATCCACCTGAGCGTGACTTTTGACCTTTATGCCCACGACCACAAGTTTTTCCAAAACCTGAGCCTATACCGCGCCCAACACGTTTAGCAGGTTTCTTACTGCCAGCAACCGGTTTAATTGTATTTAATAACATCGTTTATACCTCTTCTACATGAAGCATGTAGTTAATTTTATTAACCATACCTCTGTTTTCTGGCGTATCAATAACTTCAACAGTTTGATGCATTTTTCTTAACCCAAGCCCTGCTGCACAAGCCTTATGTGATACTAAACGACCATTTTTGCTGCGTACTAGAGTTAATTTTAATTTTGTATTTTTCGCCATGATAATTACCCAATTATGTCTTCAACTTTCTTGCCACGCTTCATAGCAACTTGCTCCGCATTTGTCATGTCAGAAAGCCCTTTAATTGTTGCTCTTACAACGTTTGCAGGGTTGTTGCTACCTACACACTTAGCGAGCACATCGTGCACACCAACCACTTCGAAAACCGCGCGCATCGCACCACCCGCGATAATACCTGTGCCTTCAGAAGCAGGCTTCATAAATACAGATGCCGCACCGTAATTTGATGTCATTGCATACTGCAATGTATGCCCTTTCAACTTAACAGTTCGCATGTTTTTACGCGCTTGCTCCATCGCTTTTTGAATAGCAACAGGCACTTCCCGTGCTTTACTAATACCAAAACCGATGCGGCCATTACCATCACCAACAACAGTTAATGCTGAAAATCTAAATTGACGCCCCCCTTTAACAACCTTAGAAATACGTCTTACGGTAATTAACTTTTCTTGTAAATCGTCTTGATTACTTTCTGCCTGATTCGCTGCCATAATTGCCTCTAAAATTCCAATCCGTTTTCACGCGCTGCTTCCGCTAGTGCTTTTACACGACCGTGGTATTTAAAACCTGAACGATCAAACGCAACTTTGGTAACGCCTGCTTTCGTTGCACGTTCAGCAATTGCCTTACCGACGGCGCTAGCCGCTTCAGCATTACCCGGTGTTTTTACGGTTTTTTTAACATCACTTGATAAAGTTGATGCTGCTACTAAAACTTTCGAACCGTCTGCACTCGTAATTTGTGCGTAAATGTGTCGCGGTGTTCTATGCACACTTAATCGATCCACACCCACTTCTCTGATGCGACCTCTAGTTTTTGCTGCCCGACGAAGGCGTGATGTTTTCTTGTTCATATCTATTTAGCCTTATGTCTTCTTAGCTTCTTTCATAACAATGTGCTCACCGACATAACGTATTCCTTTGCCTTTATAAGGCTCAGGTGGACGGTATGCACGGATATTAGCAGCCACTTGCCCAACCACTTGCTTATCAATACCTTTGACTGTTATTTCAGTCTGGCTAGGCGTTTCTATTGTAATTCCCTCAGGAATATCAAAATTAACCGGGTGAGAGAAACCTAATGTTAAATTAAGTACTTTACCTTTTACTTGTGAACGGTAACCCACGCCGCGTAATTCGAGCTTTTTCTCAAAGCCAGTTGATACACCAACGACCATGTTGTTAACCAATGAACGCATTGTTCCAGCTAGCGCGATCGTTTTTTTCGCTTGATCCGTTGCTTTAAATGACAAAACATTGTCATCAACAGTCATTTCAACTTGTTCACCCATGTTGCACTCTACCGTGCCACCTTTACCCTTAATAGTTACGACTTTTTCAGCTTGGCTTACTTCAACACCAGCTGGTAACGTAACGGGGCTATTTGCAATTCTTGACATAATTAAACCTGTTTAGCTCACGTAACAAAGCACTTCACCACCGTGGCCCTGAGAACGCGCATCGCGGTCTGTCATCAGCCCTTTAGATGTTGAAATAATTGCGATGCCTAGACCACCCTTTACTTGTGGTAATTCATCTTTAGATTTATAAACTCTTAGACCGGGCTTGCTGACACGATCAATCTTTTCAATAACGGGCACACCCTGGAAATATTTTAAATCTATTTCTAGTGATGGCTTCTTTTCTGAATCACCAGCCTTTCTAAAATCAACGATATAACCTTCATTCTTAAGCAACTCAGCAACAGCAAGTTTCTTACTAGAGAAAGGCATTACAACACTCGGTTTTACAGCTGAATGTCCATTGCGTATACGCGTTAGCATATCGGCAATTGGGTCGCTCATACTCATTTCAAATAACTCCTATTTTACCAACTAGCCTTGACCAAACCAGGCACGTCACCGCGCATAGTGGCTTCGCGTAGCTTGTTACGGCCTAAACCAAATTTTCTGTAGTAGCCGTGTGGACGGCCGGTTAAATTACAACGGTTACGGATTCTTGAAGCACTAGAATCACGCGGCAAACTGACGAGCTTAGCTTGCGCTTGCGAAACCTCTTCATATGTAGATTTAGGGTTACGAATAATCTCTTTAAGCTCAGCTCTTTTTGCAGCGTACTTTGCTACGAGGCGAATGCGCTTATTTTCTCTAGCTATCATTGATTTCTTAGCCATAACTTAACCTTGTTTTTTTATCGGGAAATTGAAGGCCTGAAGCAATGCTCTTCCTTCATCATCATTTTTTGCACTCGTTGTAATCGCAATATCTAAACCGCGCAATGTATCAATTTTGTCATAATCAATTTCCGGGAAGATAATTTGCTCAGTAACACCCATTGAGTAATTACCTCTGCCATCAAATGATTTTTCACTTAACCCACGGAAGTCTCTAATACGCGGAATAGCAATTGAAACTAAACGCTCAATAAAGTCGTACATACGTTCATTACGTAAAGTCACTTTACACCCTATCGGCCAATCATCACGAATCTTAAAGCCCGCAATAGATTTCTTAGCAATCGTTACAACAGGCTTTTGGCTTGAAATCTTCTCAAGGTCAGAAACCGCATGATTGATAACTTTCTTATCAGCTACGGCCTCACCAACACCCATATTAATCGTAATCTTCGTAATCTTTGGCACTTCCATAATAGACTTGAACTTCAGCTCTTTCATAAGCGCCGGTACGATCTCTTTTTTATACTGTTCTTGTAATCTTGACATGATTATTCTCTGACGTTTATGCGTCTAACACTTCGTTATTTGATTTAAAGAAACGCACTTTCTTTCCATCTTCAAGCACTTTGAATCCCACACGGTCGGCTTTTTTTGTTTGTGCGTTATATATAGCTACATTTGAAACTTGAATCGGCATTTGCTTTTCAATAATTCCGCCCTCAACTCCCTTATTAGGATTAGGCTTTTGGTGTTTCTTTACGCTATTAATACCTTCGATAAGTAATTTATCACTCGACACAACCGTTAACACAGTGCCGCGCTTACCTTTATCTTTACCTGTGATGACAATAACCTCATCACCTTTTTTTATCTTGTTCATAACTAACCTTTTACCTAAATTACTTCAGGTGCTAATGAAATGATTTTCATGAACTTTTCATTTCTAAGTTCACGCGTAACGGGTCCAAAAATCCGGGTTCCAATAGGTTGATGTTGCGCGTTTAAAAGAACCGCTGCATTACCGTCAAAACGAATAATTGAACCATCAGGACGACGGACGCCTTTTCTAGTTCTAACCACAACCGCATTAACAACGTCGCCTTTCTTTACCTTGCCACGTGGAATCGCATCTTTAACACTTACCTTGATGACATCGCCAATTTTCGCGTAACGCTTATGCGATCCGCCAAGCACCTTAATGCACATCACATTACGAGCTCCACTGTTGTCGGCTACATCAAGCCTTGTTTGCATCTGAATCATGTTTAAATCCTAAATAACTCTATTTTGTTTTTTCTAATATTTCGTGCAGCTTCCATGTCTTAGTTTTAGACAATGGGCGACATGAAACCAATGAAACAATATCACCTTCTGAACACGCATTTTCTTCATCGTGCGCATGGAACTTAGAAGATCTTTTAATCACTTTTCCATATAAAGGATGCTTTACTTGGCGCGTGATTTTAACCGTGATGGATTTATCGGCTTTTGCACTAACAACTTGACCAGAAATTGTTCTTACTGTTGTTTCTTCAGCACTCATTTCGTATCACCTGACTTTTCATTTAACACTGTTTTAATTCTTGCTATATCGCCACGTGCAGCACCAAATTGATGAACCTGTGTTAACTGCCCAGTGCCTTCTTGCATACGCAGGTTAAATTGCTCTTTTCTTAAGTCTAGCAATAACTCGTTAAGTTCTTGAACCGTTTTTTCTCTTAATTCTGAAGCTTTCATTACATTATTGTCCGTTGAGAAAATTTAGTTTTGAAAGGCAGTTTTGCTGACGCTAACGCAAAAGCTTCTTGCGCAAGCTCTCTAGAAACGCCTTGAATTTCAAACAACATAGTGCCTGGCTTAATCTGCGCAACCCAGAATTCAACACTACCTTTACCTTTACCCATTCTTACTTCTAATGGCTTTTTAGTAATAGGCTTGTCAGGGAATACGCGAATCCAAACTTTACCACCACGCTTCATGTGACGAGTAATAGCACGACGACTCGCTTCTATTTGACGCGCCGTCATACGACCACGCTCTACTGATTTAAGCCCAAACTCACCAAAACTAACTTGACTACCTCTATGTGCCAAACCAGTATTACGGTTTTTATGTGCTTTTCTATATTTTGTTCTTTTAGGCTGTAACATCGTTATTCTCCTGCCACTTCCTTCTTATTAATGACTGGAAGCTCGACTTTATCTTCAAATACTTCACCTTTGAAAATCCAAACCTTAATTCCTAAAATGCCATAAGTTGTTAGCGCTTCTGTAAAACCATAATCGATATCAGCGCGTAGTGTATGCAAAGGCACGCGGCCCTCTCTGTACCATTCATTTCTAGCAATATCGGCACCATTCAAACGGCCACTTACTTTAATCTTTATGCCTTCAGCGCCTAATCTCATCGTGTTAGTCACAGCACGCTTCATCGCACGTCTAAGCATAATGCGGCGTTCTAACTGCTGAGCAACACCTTCGGCTACTAATAGCGCATCCAATTCAGGCTTGCGTATTTCTTCAACGTTTATCTGAACCGGAACACCCATAACCTTGCTAACTTCAGCCCTAAGTGCGTCAATATCGCCGCCTTTTTTACCAATAACAATACCCGGTCTAGCAGTATGAATTGTGATTTGTGCGTTTGACGCTGGACGATTAATTTGAATTCGGCTAACAGATGCGTGCATCAATTTCTTTTTCAAGAAATCCCTAACTTCCAAATCTTGCTTCAACATATTTGGGTAAGACTTCGTATCCGCGTACCAACGCGAAGTCCAGTCTTTAACTATGCCGAGACGTATACCAGTAGGATGTACTTTTTGACCCATATTATTTACTCTTTACTTTGTGTCGCTGACTTCTAGCGTTAAGTGACAGTTACGTTTTAAAATTTTATTTCCACGGCCTTTAGCCCTTGCTCTAAAGCGCTTGAAAGTTGCCGCTTCATCAACATACACAGTTGATATATAAAGCTCATCAATATCAGCACCTTCATTGTGTTCTGCGTTTGCTATCGCTGAGTCCAATAATTTCTTGAAACTAGCAGCCGCTTTACGCGTACTAAACGTTAATACATTCAACGCTTCTTCTACCGCCGCGCCTCTAATTTGATTTGCAACTAATCGGCCCTTTTGAGCTGAAAAGTTAGCGTTTTTTAATTTTGCTTTGACTTCCATCGTTACACCAATAACTATTTTATTTTTTTATCAACTACGTGCCCACGATAGGTACGCGTTAATGCAAATTCACCAAGCTTATGTCCCACCATGTTTTCACTAATTAACACAGGCATATGCTGGCGCCCGTTATGAACAGAAATTGTTAAACCGACCATTGTTGGTGCAATCATTGATCTTCTTGACCAAGTCTTAATTGGACGACGACTATTTGTTTCTACAGCCTGTTCTACTTTCTTCATTAAATGAAGATCGACGAAAGGGCCTTTTTTAATTGATCTAGGCACAATATTTCCTTAACGTTTAGTTCTATTTCTTACGATTAGCTTATCTGTACGCTTATTTTTACGCGTCTTATATCCTTTAGTAGGTGTACCCCATGGAGACACTGGGTGACGACCACCAGACGTACGACCTTCACCACCACCATGCGGGTGATCAACTGGATTCATAGCAACACCTCGAACTGTTGGGCGAACACCGCGCCATCTTTTAGCGCCGGCTTTACCTAACGAAATCAAGTTATGTTCTGAGTTACCAACCTCACCAATAACAGCACGACACTCTGATAACACCTTCCGTATTTCGCCTGAGCGTAAACGTAAAGTCACGTGCTCGCCTTCACGGGCAATAATTTGCACAACCGTACCTGCACTACGTGCAATTTGCGCGCCTTTACCCGGCTTTAATTCAACACAATGAACTTGCGTACCAACAGGAATATTCTTCATTGGAAGGCAATTACCTACTTGAATGGCAGCTACTTCAGAAGATATAACTTCGTCGCCAACCTTTAAATTCTTTGGCGCAATCATGTAACGTCTTTCGCCGTCATTATATATGATTAGCGCAATATTGGCTGTTCTATTTGGATCATATTCCAAGGCTTCTACCTTGCCCGGCACGTCTAATTTATTGCGCTTAAAGTCAATAATTCTGTAATGCTGTTTATGCCCGCCACCAATGTGGCGCGTCGTAATACGACCATTATTGTTACGGCCACCTGACTTGCTCTTTTTCTCGAGCAATGGGCCATGCGGAGCAGCCTTGCTTAAATCAAGATTCTTAACCCTAATAACAAAGCGTGAGCCTGGTGACGTAGGTTTTGTTTTTACAATTGCCATAAAATTAATCTATTTTTATTCATTAATTAATTACGCTTGCTTACGCAGTCGCAAAGTCTATTTCTTGTCCAGCTCGAATACGCACGTACGCTTTTTTTGTATTCGAGCGTTGCCCAAGCCTACTACCAAATCGTTTCATTTTACCTTTAACGTTTAAGGTCTTAACCGACTCAACATTCACTTCAAAAAGTTTCTCAACAGCCGCCTTAATTTCAGTCTTGTTAGCCGTTTTATTCACTTTAAATACATACTGATTACTGGTGTCAGCAGCCGCTGAAGATTTTTCAGTAACTACTGGCGCTGTAATGAGCTGTAACAAAAATTCCTGATTCATTTCAAACGCTCCTCTATCAATGCCAGCGCGTCTTTAGCAATACACACTTTTTCAAAAGCCAGCAATGAAACTGGATCAATTTCAAATGCATTACACACTTCAACTTTATGTAGGTTTCTGCTAGCCAACTCAAGATTTTGATCTTCAGCTGCGACAACAAATAACGCGCTTTCTAATCTATTGCTATTTAATAACGCAGTGAACTCTTTTGTTTTAGGTTGCTTTAAAGCAATTGAGTCAACAACGATTAAACGGTCTTGCCTAACCAGCTCTGACAAAATTGCACGCATACCAGCGGCATACATTTTTTTGTTTAATTTTTTGCTGTGGTCTTGTGGCTTAGCCGCAAACGTAATACCACCTTTGCGCCAAATTGGGCTACGGCTTGTACCTGCACGAGCACGGCCTGTGCCTTTCTGCTTCCAAGGTTTAGCGCCGCCGCCACGAACTTCTGAGCGTGTTTTTTGTGCGCGTGTACCGGCACGTGCATTAGCCATATACGTCACCACTAACTGGTGAATTAGACCTTCGTTATAATCCTGACCGAATACAGCTTCAGAAATATCTTTACCTACGACGGGTGTCTGGAACTTCATAATTAACCCTTAATCGCTGGGGTAATCACAATATCCCCATTCTTAGCGCCTGGTATTGCGCCTTTAATTAAAACAACAGACTTATCCGCATCAACCCGAATGATTTCAAGATTTTGAGTCGTGATCTGCCTATTACCCATATGCCCAGCCATCTTTTTACCTTTAAACACGCGTCCCGGTGTTTGACATTGACCAATCGAGCCGGGTGCACGATGTGAAATTGAGTTGCCGTGAGTTGCGTCTTGCATTTGGAAATTGTGACGCTTAACAACGCCCGCAAAACCTTTACCAATACTCGTTCCACGAACATCAACTTTCTGCCCTTCTGAGAAAGTATCGATTGCAATATCAGAACCTACTTCAAGCTCACTATCAGCTTCTAGTCTGAATTCCCATAAACCGCGACCCGCATCAACACCCGCTTTTGAATAGTGTCCCGCGCTGGCTTTATTGACGCGTGCGTTCTTCTTCTCACCCGTCGTAACTTGTACAGCTGCGTAACCATCTGCTTCTATGTGCTTAACTTGGGTAATACGATTCGGTAAAATTTGCACAACAGATACCGGAATAGACACGCCATCCTCAGTAAACACTCTGCTCATTCCACACTTACGTCCCACTAATCCTAAAGACATCACTTATCCTCTTTAAATATATACTGCGGCGATTAATTCAGTTTAATCTGAACGTCAACACCCGCTGACAAATCAAGTTTCATTAAGGCGTCAACCGTTTTATCAGTTGGCTCAACGATATCCATCATCCGCTTATGCGTACGTAACTCGTATTGATCACGCGCATCCTTATTAACATGAGGCGAAATCAAAATAGTAAAGCGCTCTTTTTTAGTCGGCAAAGGAATCGGGCCCATCACCTGAGCACCTGTTCTTTTAGCCGTTTCTACTATTTCACGCGCAGCGTGATCAATTAAACGATGATCAAAGCCTTTTAAACGAATTCTAATGGATTGTTTTGACATATCAGTTACTCAATAATTTTAGCAACAACACCGGCGCCAACGGTACGGCCACCTTCACGAATAGCAAAGCGTAAGCCTTCTTCCATCGCAATCGGGTTGATTAGTTTTACAGTCATCTTCACGTTGTCACCTGGCATCACCATTTCAATACCTTCTGGTAAGTCACACGCACCTGTTACGTCGGTTGTTCTGAAGTAGAACTGTGGACGGTAACCGTTGAAGAATGGCGTATGACGACCCCCTTCATCTTTACCTAACACATACACCTCAGCTTCGAAGTGGGTGTGGGGTGTAATTGAACCAGGCTTTGCTAGTACTTGGCCACGCTCTACGTCTTCACGTTTTGTGCCACGTAGTAGAACACCGACGTTATCGCCTGCTTCACCTTGATCAAGCAGTTTGCGGAACATTTCAACACCGGTGCAGGTTGTTGTTTCAGTATCTTTAATACCGACGATTTCGATTTCCTCGCCCACATTAACAACACCCCGCTCAATACGGCCTGTAACCACTGTGCCACGACCTGAGATTGAGAATACGTCTTCTACTGGCATCAGGAAGTCACCATCAATCGCGCGTTCTGGTAACGGGATGTAGGTATCTAGTGCTTCTACTAATTTAAGTACCGCAGGAGCGCCGATATCTGATGTATCGCCTTCTAATGCTTTAAGAGCAGATCCTGTGATAATCGGTGTATCGTCACCTGGGAATTCGTACATGTCTAATAGCTCACGAATTTCCATTTCAACCAATTCAAGTAGTTCGTCATCGTCAACCATGTCGGCTTTGTTCATGAACACAACGATGTAGGGAACACCCACTTGGCGTGATAATAGGATATGTTCGCGTGTTTGAGGCATGGGGCCATCAGCTGCTGAACACACTAAGATAGCGCCGTCCATTTGGGCCGCACCGGTAATCATGTTTTTAACGTAATCAGCGTGACCTGGGCAATCTACGTGTGCGTAGTGACGGTTTGCTGATTCATATTCAACGTGAGAGGTCGCAATCGTAATACCACGCTCACGTTCTTCTGGCGCGTTGTCAATCTCGTCAAACGCTTTGACTTCTCCACCCATCGCTTCTGCCATGACCTTCGTTAACGCCGCCGTTAATGTTGTTTTACCATGATCAACGTGGCCAATCGTGCCAACATTCACATGGGGCTTGGTTCTTTCAAATTTTTCTTTTGACATAAGCCTCTACCTGTCCTCTCTAAATTAAATTTTATAAATATCTACTTTTAATCTTTTCTTCAATCGCCTTTGGCACCGCCATATACTTTTCAAACTGCATGCTATACGTCGCTCTGCCTTGCGTTGCCGACCTTAAATCAGTCGCATATCCAAACATTTCTGCCAATGGAACTTCCGCATCAACCGTTTTACCGAGCGGCGTTTCTTCCATTCCAAGAATCATGCCTCGGCGTTTATTTAAATCGCCAACAACATCACCCATATAATCTTCAGGCGTTACCACCTCAACCTTCATTACCGGCTCCAAAACAACTGGACTTGCCTTTGCCGCGCCGTCTTTAAAAGCGAGTGAACCCGCTATTTTAAACGCCATTTCATTTGAGTCAACATCGTGGTATGAACCATCGTATAAAGTGACTCTGATGTTTATCATCGGATAACCCGCTAAGACACCATTCTTCATCTGCTCCTGTATGCCTTTGTCAACCGCTCCGATAAATTCTCGAGGGACAGAACCACCTACAATCGCATCTACAAACTCGTACTCTTCCTCCTCTAAAGGCTCTATCTTCAACCAAACATGCCCGTATTGACCGCGCCCACCTGACTGCCTTACAAACTTACCTTCCTGCTCAACGTTTTGACGAATCGTCTCACGGTAAGCCACTTGTGGAGAGCCAACGTTCGCTTCTACACTAAACTCTCTTTTTAATCTATCAACAATAATCTCAAGGTGTAATTCACCCATGCCTGAAATTATCGTCTGGCCTGACTCTTCATCGGTATGCACCTTAAACGAAGGGTCTTCCTGCGCGAGCTTGATTAGAGCCATCGCCATTTTGTCCTGATCCTGTATCGTCTTCGGCTCTACAGCAACCGAAATTACCGGCTCAGGAAACTCAATTCTTTCCAATGTTATTGGCTCGTTAACTGAGCACAAAGTGTCACCCGTTGTTACGTCTTTCAAACCAATCGCAGCGGCGATATCACCAGCGCGTATTTCTTTAACTTCTTGCCTCTCGTTCGAGTGCATTTGCACTAAGCGACCGATACGCTCTTTTTTACCTTTAATCGGGTTAAAAACCGTATCACCTGTCTTTAACACCCCAGAGTAAGCCCTTATAAACGTCAACGTACCCACAAATGGATCCGTTGCAATCTTAAAAGCTAGCGCGGAAAAAGGTTCCCTATCATCCGCCGTCCTAACTTGCTCTGCTTCGTCACCCTCTAACACACCCTTAACTGGCGGCACATCAATCGGTGACGGTAAATACTCAACTACCGCATCTAGCATTGTCTGAACGCCTTTATTTTTAAACGCACTTCCACACAACACCAATACCACTTCATTCTTAAGGGTACGTATTCTTAACCCTTGCTTGATCTGCTCAGTTGTCAGCTCTGATGAGTCTAGATATAACTCCATCAACTCATCGTTTGCCTCAGCTGCAGCTTCAATCAGCTGCTCACGAAGTTTCTGACACTCTTCTAGCAAATCTTCAGGTATGTCGCTTACTTCATGCGTCACACCCTTGTCTTCACCATTCCAATAAATCGCTTTCATGGTGATGATATCCACAACACCTTCAAACGAATCTTCAGCTCCGATAGGGAGCTGAATAGGAATCGCATTGCTTTCTAAGCGGTCTTTAAGCTGTTGCACGACTCGATTAAAGTCAGCCCCTGCTCTGTCCATCTTATTGACGAACGCGACACGCGGTACACCATATTTATTGGCCTGTCGCCAAACCGTTTCCGATTGTGGCTCGACTCCACCAACGGCACAAAAAACTGCACATGCACCGTCTAAAACTCTTAGTGAGCGCTCAACTTCAATCGTGAAATCTACGTGCCCCGGGGTATCAATAATATTAATTCGATACACATCAAACTGTTTATCCATTCCAGACCAAAAACATGTCGTAGCAGCAGATGTAATCGTTATGCCGCGCTCTTGTTCTTGCTCCATCCAGTCCATCGTGGCCGCGCCATCGTGAACCTCACCTATTTTATGGGATACCCCTGTATAAAATAGAACTCGCTCTGTTGTTGTCGTTTTACCCGCATCAATATGAGCCATGATGCCGATATTGCGGTAACGCTCAATAGGATTCGAACGAGCCATTTCAATCCTCTGTTACCTATAGTTTTTCTACCAGCGAAAGTGTGAGAACGCTTTATTCGCTTCCGCCATACGGTGTGTATCTTCACGTTTCTTGAACGCTGTGCCACGCCCCTCCATCGCGTCAAGAACTTCACCCGCTAATCTAGCTGCCATGGTGCGCTCACTACGATTTCTTGCAGCGTCAATCAACCATCGCATAGATAAACCTAAACGTCTAATAGGTCTTACTTCCACAGGCACTTGGTAAGTTGCACCACCAACGCGTCGTGATTTAACTTCGACTGCTGGCTGTACTTTTTCAAGCGCTGCAATCAATGTTTCAACTGGATCCGTATGACCTTTACTTTCGACAGTATCAAGCGCGTTATAAACAATTTTCTCAGCAATAGACTTCTTTCCATCGACCATAATCATGTTCATGAATTTAGCCAGCACCAAGTTTCCATATTTTGGATCTGGTAGGATTTCGCGCTTAATTGCTCTTTTTCTTCTAGACATTTATAAAAACCTAATTTGAAAGTGTTTTAATTTTTAGGACGCTTAGCGCCATATTTAGAACGGCCTCTACGACGCGCTTCAACACCTGATGTATCTAAGCTTCCGCGGACCACATGATAACGAACACCGGGTAAATCTTTGACACGTCCGCCACGAATAAGAACAACTGAGTGTTCTTGTAGATTGTGCCCTTCACCGCCAATATAGCTGGTTACTTCAGCACCGTTCGTTAACCGTACACGAGCTACTTTTCTAAGCGCTGAGTTTGGTTTTTTTGGCGTCGTTGTATAGACACGAGTACAAACGCCTCTTCGCTGTGGGCAGGCCTCTAATGCAGGCACATTACTTTTTTCTACTTTACGCTTGCGTGGCTTGCGTACTAACTGATTTATCGTCGTCATAACTAATTTAGAGCTCCAAACACTCATGCAAAAACACCCTACAAAAGCTGAATTTGCTCTCGTAAACTGTCTTTTTGTTAATTAACTTTGCGAACCAGAATTCTAGTCCACTAAAGAGCGAGGATTTTAGGCAGATATGGCTTTTCTGTCAAGTAGAATGACACTCTTTATTTATTATTACTAAAAAAGCCGACCTAACATTTAGGCCGACTTTTATTCAAACCGATTACTTCTTTGGAATATTTTATTCCTGCATATTTAGCGCTTGTTTTAACGCTTCCTCTGCATCGCTATGATCCACTTGAGCTTCGACCTCTGCGTCTTCCATCAAGATGTCTGGAACGGCCTTTTTACGACGGCGCTCCTCATGATGCGCAAGACCCGTACCAGCAGGAATCAACCGCCCTACAATAACGTTTTCTTTCAAACCATTAAGATCATCCCTTGTTCCGCGAACAGCCGCATCTGTCAAGACGCGTGTTGTTTCTTGGAATGAAGCCGCTGAAATAAATGATTCTGTTGCCAATGAAGCCTTTGTAATACCCAATAGAACATTATCTGCTGTCGCAGGTATTTTACCATCGGCTTCAAGTTTTTCATTTAGCTCAAGGAAACGCGTCTTCTCGACCTGCTCACCTCTGATAAAAGAGGTATCGCCCGGTGATGTGATTTCGACTTTTCTCAACATTTGACGAATAATCACTTCAATGTGCTTGTCGTTAATTTTCACACCTTGCAAACGATACACGTCTTGAATTTCGTTGACCAAGTACCTTGCCAATTCAGCAACACCCTTAAGCCTCAAAATATCGTGCGGCGTTAATTCACCCTCAGCTATCGTTTCACCTTGCTCTACGTGCTCACCTTCAAACACCGCAATGTGACGCCACTTAGGTATCAAAATTTCTTTTGTTTCACCTTCGTTATCGGTCACGACTAAACGACGCTTGCCTTTTGTCTCTTTACCGAAACTAACGGTACCCGTTTTTTCCGCTAAAATTGCAGGGTCTTTCGTTTTACGCGCTTCAAACAAATCGGCTACGCGCGGTAGGCCACCCGTAATATCACGTGTCTTACTCGACTCTTGCGGAATTCTCGCGACCACATCGCCTGTCTTAACGTCCACACCATCAACAACATTTACAACCGCGCCTGCAGGCAAGGTGTAATGCACAATAATACTCGTGCCTGGTATGCAAATAGGCTCGCCTTTTTTATCAACCAAGGTAATAGCCGGCCTTAAATCTTTGCCCGCACTGCCGCGTTGTTTAACGTCTGTTACGACCATCGATGACAAACCTGTAATCTCATCCGCGTGTTGCTGCACCGTCACCCCGTCAACAAAATCACTAAATACAACCTTGCCTGAAACTTCAGTTATAACAGGATGTGTATGCGGATCCCACGTGGCTAATACTGAGCCTGCAGGTAATTTTTGACCTTCTTTAGCGTCCATTTCTGAGCCGTACGGTATTTTGTAACGCTCACGTTCTCGGCCATATTCATCGACCACACTAACACCACCTGAACGAGAAATAACAACCAATTTACCTTCTCTGTTTTCAATCGTTTTTAGCTTGTCGTTAAACGTCAAACTACCTTCAGATTTAATTTGAATATTATTAATAGCCGCAGAACTAGACGCCGCACCACCAATATGGAAAGTACGCATCGTTAACTGCGTGCCCGGCTCACCAATAGACTGAGCCGCCACAACACCCACCGCTTCACCCATATTAACCATTTGTCCACGCGCTAAGTCACGGCCATAACACATTTTACAAACACCTTTGCGATTCTCACAGGTGATTGTTGAACGAATTCTTACTTTATCGACACCGTTCTTTTCAAGTTCCTCAACCCACGCTTCATCGATTAACGTGTTGCGCGGAGCGACTACTTTATTCGTCGATGCGCTGATAACGTCTTCAGCTAATACACGACCTAAGATTAACGTGCCAAGTGGTTCAATAACTTCTCCACCTTCGATTAAAGGCGCTGCTTCTAAGCCATTCTGTGTGTCACAATCTTCTGTAAGCACCACCATGTCTTGCGCTACGTCGACCAAACGTCGTGTTAAGTAACCCGCGTTCGCTGTTTTTAGCGCCGTATCCGCCAAACCTTTACGCGCACCGTGAGTCGAAACGAAGTATTGCAAAACGTTCAAGCCTTCACGGAAGTTAGCCGTAATAGGCGTTTCAATAATTGAACCATCCGGTTTCGCCATCAAACCACGCATACCCGCCAATTGACGGATTTGGGCAGCCGAACCACGAGCTCCAGAGTCAGCCATCATATAGACAGAGTTAAATGACTTCTGCTGCACAGAATTACCCTCAGCATCTATGACGTCTTCACTACCTAAGTTAGTCATCATGGCGTTGGCAACTTGCTCGTTAGTACGCGACCAAATATCAATCACCTTGTTATAGCGCTCACCATTTGTAACTAAACCTGTGGAGTATTGTTTCTGCACGTCTTTAACTTCTTTTTCGGCAGTTTTAATTAAGCTGGATTTTTCATCTGGAATAACCATGTCGTTAATGCCGAAAGATATACCAGAACGCGTCGCATTAGAAAAACCTAAATACATCAATTGATCGGCAAAAATTACTGTCTGTTTTAGACCTAGCTGACGATAGCACGCATCAATCAACATCATGATTGCCTTCTTCGTTAAGTCAGTATTAACCAAGTCGAAGTTCAACTGCTTAGGCACAATATTCCAAATCTGCGCACGACCGATTGTCGTATCAACGAGGCGTGTCGTCGATTCTACTTCGCCTTTTTCGTTGGCCTCGTGGTCTTCGATACGAATTTTTACTTTTGCGTGCAGCGTTGCTCCACCTGCTTCCATCGCGCGAGTTGCCTCTTCAACGTCAGAGAAAATCATGCCTTCGCCCAGCACATTCACTTTCTGGCGTGACATATAGTACAAACCCAACACCATGTCCTGCGTCGGCACGATAACTGGCTCACCATTCGCAGGCGATAAGATATTATTGGTCGACATCATCAAACTGCGCGCTTCTAGCTGCGCTTCGACTGATAAAGGAACGTGCACAGCCATTTGATCACCGTCAAAGTCGGCATTGAACGCTGTACAGACAAGTGGATGTAATTGAATCGCTTTACCTTCAATCAACACGGGTTCAAACGCTTGAATACCTAATCTATGTAGGGTAGGCGCACGGTTAAGCATAATAGGATGTTCACGAATAACTTCCGCAAGAATATCCCAAACTTCTGGACCTTCACGTTCAACCTGTTTTTTAGCCACTTTAATCGTTGTTGCCTCTCCACGTGCTTGTAACTTTGCGAAGATAAACGGTTTGAATAATTCCAACGCCATTTTCTTTGGCAAGCCACATTGGTGCAGCTTAAGGGTAGGACCCACAACGATAACTGAACGACCCGAGTAATCAACACGTTTACCCAACAAGTTTTGACGGAAACGACCTTGCTTGCCTTTAATCATATCGGCAAGAGATTTCAGTGGACGACGGTTAGTACCTGTAATAGCTCTACCACGACGACCATTATCTAATAACGCGTCGACAGACTCTTGCAGCATACGCTTTTCGTTACGCACGATAATATCGGGTGCACTTAAGTCTAATAGACGGCGTAGGCGATTATTCCTGTTGATTACACGACGATATAAATCGTTCAAATCAGACGTTGCAAAGCGGCCACCATCCAGCGGCACTAACGGTCTCAACTCAGGTGGTAACACCGGTAAAACTTTTAAAATCATCCACTCTGGACGGTTTTTAGAGTCAATTAATGCTTCGATAACTTTTAAGCGTTTTGAAAGCTTCTTAATCTTTGTTTCTGACTTTGTTGCGTTGATATCTTCATGCAATTGGACCAGTTCTGCTGGTAAATCAAGCGCTTTTAATAAGCCGTCAATCGCTTCAGCGCCCATTAAGGCAACGAATTCATCACCGTGTTCTTCGAATGCTTCTAGGAACTCATCATCGGTCATCAACGTGCCGGGCTCTAACGATGTTAGACCGGGATCGATAACAACGTAAGACTCGAAATACAAAACACGTTCAATATCACGCAGTGTCATATCAAGCAATAAGGCAATACGCGATGGTAATGATTTTAAGAACCAAATGTGTGCCACTGGGCTCGCAAGGTCGATATGACCCATACGTTCGCGACGCACTTTTGACAAAGTAACCTCAACACCACACTTTTCACAAATCACACCGCGGTGTTTTAGACGCTTATATTTTCCGCATAAACATTCATAATCACTCACCGGGCCAAAAATTTTCGCACAGAACAAGCCCTCTCTTTCTGGCTTGAATGTACGATAGTTTATAGTTTCTGGCTTTTTAACTTCGCCATATGACCATGAACGAATTCTGTCTGGGGACGCGAGTCCAATCCGTATTGCATCGAATTCTTCATTTTGGTTTTGTTGCTTTAAAAAATTGAGTAGATCTTTCAAGACCGTATCTCCTTATGTTTGTTTTCGTTCAGCTTAGATAAGCAAGATTAATTCCAAAGAAATTAATCTTGCTCCAGCTCAATGTTAATACCAAGCGCTCTAATTTCTTTAGTCAGCACGTTAAATGATTCAGGCATACCAGGATCCATGCTGTGATTTCCATCAACAATATTTTTATACATCTTCGTACGACCCGACACGTCATCAGACTTAACGGTTAGCATTTCCTGCAAGGTATAAGCCGCGCCGTATGCCTCTAACGCCCACACTTCCATCTCGCCGAAGCGCTGACCACCAAACTGTGCTTTACCGCCTAATGGTTGTTGTGTAACAAGACTGTATGGTCCTGTTGAACGCGCGTGCATTTTGTCATCCACCAAGTGATTCAACTTCAGCATGTACATATAACCCACTGTCGTTTCGCGCTCAAACGCGTCGCCTGTTCTACCATCGTAAAGCTGCACTTGACCCGTTTCAGAACGCCCACCTAATTTCAGCATCTGCTTTACTTCAGCTTCAGACGCACCATCAAACACAGGCGTTGCCATTGGAACACCTGCTTTTAAGTTTTCAGCTAATTCAAAAATCTCATCATCAGAGAAAGAGGCTAAGTCTTCTTTTCTGCCGCTGGTGTTATAAATTTTATCCAAGAACTTACGTAACTTTTCAACCTTCGCCTTAGCTTCGAGCATTTTTCCAATCTCGTTACCTAGACCTTTCGCCGCCCAACCCAAATGAGTCTCTAATACCTGACCCACGTTCATACGTGATGGAACACCCAACGGATTAAGCACAACATCTACTGGCGTGCCATCTTCCATATAAGGCATATCTTCTTCAGGAACGATCATCGAGATAACACCTTTGTTACCGTGACGACCCGCGAGCTTATCACCCGGCTGAATACGACGCTTAACGGCTAAGTAAACTTTAACCATTTTCAACACACCTGGCTGTAAATCGTCGCCCATGGTGATTTTTTTACGCTTCTCTTTGTACAACTCATTAAACTCGATACGCTGCTGCTCGATTTGCTCGGTCACTTTTTCTAACTGAACACTCCACTCTTCTTTTTTTAACTTAATCTTCAGCCAATCTGATTTCGGCAATTCTTCTAGATATGCTTGGGTAATTTTGCTACCTTTTTTCAGGCTATTTGGTCCAAGAACGGCTTCTTTACCCACAAGCATTTTTTCAACACGTGCAAAAATGTCACCTTCAACAATTCGCGTTTGATCATCGATATCTTTTTTAACAAGCACTAATTCCGCTTCTTCAATCTCAAGTGCACGCGCATCTTTTTCCACGCCATCTCTGGTGAAGACTTTCACGTCAATAACCGTGCCCTGCATGCTTGAAGGTACACGCAATGAAGTATCTTTAACGTCAGATGCTTTCTCACCAAAAATAGCCCTAAGCAGCTTTTCTTCTGGCGTTAACTGGCTTTCACCTTTTGGTGTAACCTTACCCACCAAAATATCTCCCGCTTTAACTTCAGCACCAATATAAACAATACCCGACTCATCTAACTTAGATAGCGCACCCTCGCCCACGTTAGGGATATCAGCTGTAATTTCTTCTGAACCCAATTTAGTATCGCGTGCGACACACACTTTTTCTTCGATATGAATAGTCGTCAGACGATCTTCCTTAACCACTCTTTCAGAAATTAAGATGGAATCCTCAAAGTTATAACCATTCCAAGGCATAAACGCGATCATCATATTTTGACCTAACGCTAATTCACCTAAGTCTGTTGACGGGCCATCGGCAAGTACATCGCCTTTGCTAACCACATCGCCTAATTTTACCAACGGCGTTTGGTTAATACACGTATTTTGATTTGAACGCGTATATTTAGTTAAGTTGTAAATATCAACGCCTGACTCGCCGGTTTCGATTTCAGCGTCATTCGCACGCACAATGATTCTCGCTGCGTCGACGTCGTCAATCACACCGCCTCGCGTGGCAATAATCGTTACACCTGAATCAATCGCAACTGCGCGTTCCATTCCGGTACCTACAAGCGGCTTATCAGCACGCAATGTTGGCACGGCTTGACGCTGCATGTTTGAACCCATCAACGCCCGGTTCGCGTCATCGTGCTCTAAGAAAGGAATAATTGAAGCCGCTACAGACACAACCTGTTTCGGTGAAATATCGATGTAGTCAATCTTATCTGCCGTCGTGATTGAGAATTCTTCTCCATGACGACACGTCACCAAATCTTCAGTTAACTTACCTTTTTTATCGCGCACCGCATTCGCTTGCGCAATATAGTATCGACCTTCTTCAATCGCTGATAAGTAATCAACTTTATCCGTCACAACGCCTTTAAGTACTTTCTTATATGGCGTTTCTAAGAAGCCATATTCATTTGTACGCGCATAAACTGCTAGTGAGTTAATCAAACCAATGTTTGGACCCTCTGGCGTTTCAATCGGACAGACTCGACCATAATGTGTCGCGTGCACGTCACGCACTTCAAAGCCAGCGCGCTCTCTCGCTAAACCACCTGGGCCTAGCGCTGAAACACGACGTTTGTGTGTAATTTCAGACAACGGATTGTTTTGATCCATAAACTGCGATAACTGGCTAGAACCAAAGAATTCTTTAATCGCTGCAGCTACGGGTTTCGCGTTAATTATCTCTTGCGGCATCAAGCCTTCTGAATCTGCAATTGATAGTCTTTCTTTAACTGCACGTTCAACACGCACAAGCCCAATCCTAAATTGGTTTTCAACCATTTCGCCAACAGAACGAATACGTCTGTTTCCGAGGTGGTCAATATCATCAACCACGCCAGCGCCATTACGAATATTAATGAGTTCACGTAGAACTGAAATAATATCGTCTTTGCTTAACACGCCTTCGCCTTTAATTTCTTCACGGCCTAAGCGTAAGTTGAACTTCATCCTGCCCACTGCTGATAAATCGTAGCGCTCTAATGAGAAGAATAAGTTATTAAATAACTTTAGCGCAGAGTCCTTAGTAGGTGGCTCGCCAGGACGCATCATGCGATAAATTTCAACAAGCGCATCTAACTGATCCATCGTTGAATCAACGCGCAATGTATTTGAGACGTAAGCCCCTTTATCAATATCATTGACGTAGATAGTTTCTAGCTTTTTAACGCCACTATTGATGATTTCATCAATATTTTCTTCCGTAATCTCGGCGTTAAGTTCAGCAACCACCTCGCCTGTTTCTTCATTAACAATCGGTTTTGCTAAAATTCTTCCGATTAAATATTCATTTGGAACATCTAATTTCTTAATTTTGGCTTTCTCAAGATCGCGTATGTGTTTAGCTGTAATACGACGCCCTTCAGCGGCAATCACCTTGCCATTAATCTTTACATCAAAGCCGATAATCTCTCCCCTTAAACGCTCAGGGACAAGATTCATCGTTAGACCTGATTTTTTTACAGAGAATTCAGTGTTCTCGAAGAACATCTCCATAATTTGGTCATTTGTATATTCAAGCGCTTTTAATAAAACGGTAGCTGGAATTTTTCTGCGACGATCAATTCGAACGTAAACGATGTCTTTATGGTCGAATTCGAAATCTAACCATGAACCGCGATAGGGAATTACGCGTGCAGAGAAAAGTAACTTTCCTGATGAATGCGTCTTACCTTTATCGTGATCGAAAAACACACCGGGTGAACGGTGGAGCTGCGATACGATAACGCGCTCTGTGCCATTGATGACAAATGTACCGTTGGTCGTCATTAACGGTAACTCACCCATATAAACTTCTTGCTCACGGATATCTTTAACGCGCTTAGAGCCTGCTGGAGAGTCTTTATCGTAGATAACTAAGCGCACTTGTACGCGCAAAGGTGAGGCATAAGTTGCGCCTCTGGATTGGCATTCTTTAACGTCAAATTTTGGCTTACCGAGTCGGTAATTTACATATTCCAATACAGCGTAGCCAGTATGACTCGTGATTGGAAACACACTACCTAAAGCCGCATGCAAACCAATAGGATCCAAATTTTCAACCTGATCAACATCAGATTGCAGGAAACGTTTGTATGAACTAATCTGGGTTTCTAACAAGTACGGAGTTGCTACTGCACCTTCTTGCTGACCAAAAGTTTTACGTATACGTTTTTTCTCGGTGAATGAGTACGCCATTATCAATCCCTTATTTTATACAGTTGCTCACAACTGAATTTAAAAAATTCTTTCCCACAACGGGCAATGGGTCAGCCGTTTTACAACGGCTGACCCTATCTAACACCTAAAGCCTAACGACTTTATAAAACAACTCGTATTACTTGACTTCAACAGAAGCGCCAGCTTCCTCAAGTTGTTTTTTAGTTTCTTCTGCTTCTTCTTTAGAAACAGCTTCTTTAACAGCTGCAGGTGCGCTTTCAACCATTGTTTTAGCTTCTTTTAAGCCAAGACCTGTGATTGCACGAACCGCTTTAATAGCTGATACTTTATTTTCGCCAAAGCTTGTCATAATAACGTCAAACTCAGTCTTCTCTTCGGCTGCTGCGGCTTCTCCGCCACCTGCTGCTGGTGCTGCTGCTGCTACAACTGCTGTTGCAGATACACCAAATTTTTCTTCCATCGCTTCTACTAACTCCACGACTTCCATCACACTCATGTTAGCAATTGCTTCTAATACATCGTCTTTAGAAATAGCCATTGTTTTAGTTCCTATAGTTTAGTTATTTAAATAATATTGTTTATGCAGCCTGCTTTTGAACGCGGACAGCATCAACAGTACGTACCAATTTGGCGTGCGGCTCAGCAAGCGTTCTGACGAATTTCTCGACAGGTGCTTTCATCACCGACATCAGCATGCTGATTGCCTGATCTTTAGTAGGTAGTTTGGACAGTCTTGTGAGCTCTGAAGCTTCTAGCAATTGACCGCTTACCGAAAGAAACTTGGTTTCTAACTGCTCATGGTTTTTACTAAAATCTTTCACTAAACGCGCAGCAGCACCTGGGTCTTCCATAGAAAACGCCAACACTAACGGACCGACTAACGAATCTTGAATACATTCAAACTCTGTATTCTCGACAGCCTTACGTACCAACGTGTTTTTCACAACACGCAAATACACACCAGATTCACGAGCTTTCTCACGAAGCTCAGTCATCTCGCCAACAGTCAAACCACGGTATTCAGCTGCTACAGCTGAAAAAGCTTTAGCCGCAACTTCAGCCACTTCAGCAACTACTGCTTGTTTCTGCTCAAGATTTAGTGGCATATGTACCTCCTGACTACTGTTAAGCGATAACTCACGTTATCACCATATAAAACCCTCAACGAGGGCACCCTTTCAACGGGGCCATCCTGAAAACATAAGGACTTACCGTCTGCGTAGGACTATTAAGCACACCCTGTGCACCTACGGTCTTTGACGATTGCTGAACTTCAGCAATCCAAAGATTTGGCTCTATAAAGAGCCGACCCAGCTAGTAATTTAAGCTGGATTGATCAACAACTAGGCCTGGGCCCATGGTTGTCGATACACTAATTTGTTTCATGTAAACACCCTTTGCTGCCACCGGCTTAGCTTTTAGCAAGTCAGCCAATAACGCTTGGATGTTTTCTATTAAAGCGCTAGGTTCAAAACTCGCCTTACCAATACTGCAATGTATAATGCCGGCTTTATCTGTTCTATAGATAGCTTGACCAGATTTTGCGTTTTTCACCGCTGTTGCAACGTCCGGCGTTACCGTACCTACTTTAGGGTTTGGCATTAAACCTCGTGGACCTAATACTTGGCCTAATGTACCCACAACGCGCATCGCATCCGGTGATGCAATAACGACATCAAAGTCCATCTCGCCGCCTTTGATTCTTTCTGCCAAGTCTTCCATACCAATAATATCCGCACCTGCTTTTTCAGCCGCCGCCGCATTATCGCCTTGGGTGAAAACAGCAACACGAACCGTTTTGCCCGTACCGTTTGGCAACAAGGTTGAACCCCTAACGTTTTGCTCAGACTTACGCGGGTCAATACCTAGATTCACACTCACATCAACAGACTCATCAAATTTAGAAGAGGAAATTTCTTTCAAAACAGAAAACGCATCCGACACAGGGTAAGCCTTACCCACTTCAACTTTTTCTTGTATTAACTTTGCTTTTTTTGATAAACCAGCCATTTACACACCCTCCACGTCGATACCCATACTGCGCGCACTGCCCGCAATCGTTCTAACCGCAGCATCCATATCAGCCGCCGTTAAATCAGGCTCTTTCATGTTTACAATCTCTTCTAGTTGCGCACGGTTAACCTTGCCAACTTTATTGGTGTTGGGCTCTCCACTAGCTTTCTTAATACCGGCCGCCTTCTTTAATAAGAATGAAGCTGGAGGTGTTTTTGTAGTGAAGGTAAAGCTCTTATCGTTGAATACAGATATAACCACAGGAATCGGCATACCTTTTTCCATACCTTGAGTCTTTGCATTAAATGCTTTACAAAACTCCATGATATTTACACCGTGCTGTCCTAACGCAGGGCCAACAGGTGGACTTGGATTAGCTTCGCCCGCCTTTACTTGTAACTTAATATAAGCATCAATTTTCTTAGCCATGTTTTCTCCTTAGTGGGTCAACGCTTTTCAGCTACCCTGTTAAAAATAAATTAAATCTTTTCTACTTGGCCAAATTCAAGGTCAACTGGTGTTGAGCGACCAAAAATTGAAACCGTTGCGCGAATCGTGCTCTTATCATAATTCACGTCTTCAACAGAACCATTGAAATCTTTAAATGGCCCCTCGTTAATACGTACAACTTCACCGACTTCAAACAGCACTTTATGCTGTGGTTTTTCTATACCTTCTTGAATGCGGTTTAAAATCCTCTCGGCTTCAGCGTCAGTAATGGGCACTGGGCGCTCGCTCTTACCGCCAATAAAACCTGAAACTTTGGGCACACCTTTCACTAAATGCCAGGTATCGTCGCTGATATCCATTTGCACGAGCACGTAGCCAGGGAAAAATTTTCTCTCACTTCTTTTTTGTTGCCCACCGCGCATTTCTACAACTTCTTCAGTCGGCACAAGAATCTCACCAAACTTATCCTGCATGCCTTCACGTTCAATCGCTTCTTCTAACGACGCCTTAACGCGGTGCTCAAAATTTGAATACGCGTGTACTACATACCAACGCAATGCCACGTTAGCCTCCCTGCCCAATAACCATTCCAATACCCCATGACAAGAGGTTATCGAAAACCCATAAAAGAATACCCACAAATAAAACCATAACCATCACAATAAGCGTGGTCTGTATGGTTTCTTTTTTCGTCGGCCATACAACCTTACGTAACTCAATCATCGATCCTTGACCAAACAGCCAGAAACCACGGCCCAGGTTTGTTGTAAAGACAAAAACTATCGCCACTCCAAGTGCGCCCAACAAAGAAATAACCCTTAATAATAAGGAATGCTCTGCAAAATAATAGAAGCCAGCAACACCAGCAACCATCATAAATAAGGCTAAAATTAGCTTAACGGTATCAAATTGACCCGATATTTGTTCTGACTCTACACTCATATATACAACACTATATTAATTTCTACGTTTGGTTTTAAATCACTAATCAATGGCAGGCCAGGAGGGAATCGAACCCCCAACCTGCGGTTTTGGAGACCGCTGCTCTGCCAATTGAGCTACTGACCTAACAAATTTAAATCGCCCTTTTGTTACTCAATAATTTTAGCAACAACACCGGCGCCAACGGTACGGCCACCTTCACGAATAGCAAAGCGTAAACCTTCTTCCATCGCAATCGGGTTGATTAGTTTTACAGTCATCTTCACGTTGTCACC
>LWTN01000231.1 GCA_002101225.1 Cycloclasticus sp. symbiont of Poecilosclerida sp. M
ATAGAAAAGTACCGAATAAGTTCTCTAAATTTCTTTTCGGAAAGGCGGGAACGGTGCGCATACTTGTTTTTTATAGTCATAACAAAACCTTAGCATGATAATACTCATGCTTAACTTGTCATGACCCAAGAAGAATATGATCAAAATCAGCGTAAGAAGAAGAGTGACTCACTTTATCAGAAAGAGGTTGGGCTTAATGAGCTAGAAGAAATACTCCGGCAAAAAGAAATAGAGATTAATAAGAAATCTGAACTTTTAAATAGAAAAGAAAAAGAATTAAATAGAAGAAAAATTTCACCAAAAATCGCTTTCTTTAGTGCTATATTTTTGTGCGCTCTTATTTACTTGCTCCCTAAAATTAAAGTACTATAAATAGCGCTCAGTCATCATTCGACAAGAGTGATCGAGTAAGCATAAATTCATCTATACATAGTGAAAGCGGATGTATCAACAGAGGAATTAGATATTTTAAGGACATTGGTTCTTACCCAAGATTAAAATCTAATGGGAAAAGTGTACAATCGGAAGTTAAAGAAAGGTGTTCTCGTAGTTCTATTGCTTTTGGAAGCTAAGACATTGAAATCAGCCAACAAATGTTTCAAGTGCAACGCTCGAAAGGCGCGCGCGTTGTAACCAAGACGTTCGCAATCGGCGCTACCTATATGAAGGACTAGACTCAAAGAGGTCAGGCTAGATTGATTTATCTTTACCTACTCTGTTCGGCCTCTTATGAGTTGAACTAGTCTAGCTAATCCTGCGTTTTTATTACGTTCTCCTAAACCTGTAGTAAGCTGTTTGTCTATGCAGTCCATCCATATTCAATATTGCAAAACCAAAATTGGTGAGCTGATGTTCGGCTCATACGATGGTCAGATATGTTTGATGGATTATCGCTATCGAAGGATGCGGACGACCGTTGATAAGCGTTTACAAACAGGAATTGAGGCGGATTACATTGAGCGAGATGATGCGGTAATAGATGAGGCAAAAAAACAGTTTGACGAATACCTAAAGGCAGAACGACGGGTGTTTGAATTGCCCTTGTTGATGGTGGGAACTGATTTTCAGAAAAAGGTGTGGAATGCATTGTTAGCGCTTCCTTATGGCAACACGCTTTCCTACCTTGAGTTAGCTGAACGAATCGAAAACAAAAGTGCTGTGCGCGCTGTGGCGAGTGCCAATGGCGCTAATGCGATGAGTGTAATCATTCCGTGCCACCGTATTATTGGCAGTAAGGGGGAACTAACGGGTTATGCGGGTGGCTTGCCTGTTAAAAAGCGTTTGTTGAACTTGGAGAGTACGGGTATTCCCTTATAATTTAGGTTATGCCCATTAAAGAGATTCTTAGTTCGATTGCCATCGCGCTGACGCTGTATGCGTTTTTCCCTTATATCCGTTCTATTTTAAAGGGTGAAGTAAAGCCGCACGTTTTTTCGTGGATTATTTGGGGTTCTACAACGCTGATAGTCTTCTTTGCTCAGCTCGCCGGTGGCGCAGGGGTTGGTGCGTGGCCGATTGGTGTGTCGGGTTTGATTACGATTTATGTTGCCTTGTTAGCGTTTATAAAAAGAGGGGATATTAAAATTACGCGGACGGATTGGTTTTTCTTTTTATCGGCCATGTCCTCATTACCTTTTTGGTGCTTAACGTCTGATCCTTTATGGGCTGTTGTTATCCTCACATCAGTTGATATTCTAGGTTTAGCCCCAACCGTGCGTAAGGCGTATGAGGAACCTTTCCAAGAAAGCGTTTCATTCTTTGCAATAATTGTTGTGCGTAATGCGGTGGCGATCATGGCGTTAGAGCTCTACTCCTTAACCACGGTGCTTTTCCCCGCTGCTGTGATGGTGTTTTGTATTATATTGGTTGCGGTGATTGTTGTTCGTAGAAGGGCGTTAACATAAGTTGCGTTGCCTAAATCTTAAGCAGATAATCGTCAGCTTAAAATCAAGCAATACGCCGTGACTTTTAGGTTTATGAGGTGGGGTTAATTCTTAGTCAATTAGAGGTGATAGCGTGAGGGAAGTTGAAATACCAAAAGAGCCCGTTGAATTGTATAAAATTCTAAAATTTGAAGCGCTCGTGCCAAGTGGCGGAGAAGCAAAGTATGTTATTTCTGAAGGACTTGTATCTCTTAACGCTAAAGTTGAGACGCGTAAGCGTAAAAAAGTTGTATCGGGTGATGTCATTGAGTTTGGCGGTGAAAAGTTTCGTATAAAACTAGAAGCACACGATGGATGATGTAGAAATAAAAAACATTCTTGTCGCTAAACAAATAGAACTGCAACAGCAAGAAGAGGAGTTTCAGAAGACCAATAAACCACTAGAGTTGGATCAGGCAAGGCTGGGGCGTCTATCTAGAATGGACGCGATGCAGGTGCAGCAGATGGAACAAGAAACGTCTCGTCGTCGTATCACCCAACTATCTAAAATTGATGGTGCGCTAAGTCGTTTAGAATCCGGAGACTTCGGGTTTTGTTACGTATGTGGTGATGAGCTGGATGAACGCCGTCTTTATATCGATCTAACGACTACGCGCTGTTTGAAGTGTGTTGATACATAGCTACACGCCTTTATGGCTTACCTTGTTATTCCTAAATAAATCCTTATAAGTTCTAACACTTCTGTACACTGAAACTATATAGTACTAAAATAGTCCTATATAGAGGAATGTATGCTTAGAGTCAGTAAATTAACCGATTATGCGACCGTAGTGTTGACGCATATTGCTCATCAACCTAATGAGCTTCACGCTGCGTCTGATATTACGCAAGCGACAGGCGTTGCTTTGCCAACGGTTAGTAAAGTACTGAAATTATTATCAAAAGCTAATATTTTAACGTCTCATCGTGGTTCTAAAGGCGGCTATTTGTTGGCCAGTAAGCCAAAGGACACAAATGTTGCAGAAGTTATTACAGCGATAGAAGGTCCTATCGGTATAACAGAGTGTACGACGGACCATAGTGCGTGCGAACAGGAGTCTTCTTGCGAAATCAAGGGCAATTGGAACCTAATTAATAGAGCGGTTTATGCAGCATTAGAAGCGGTGACACTGGCAGATTTGGTGTTACCCGTTGTAGAGCAAGCGGTTAGCATTAGCATGCCTGTAAAAATGGAAACAAACGATTTAAAAGCGGAGAGCTAGATGTCAGCATCTAATGAAAATTTAAAAGACATGATCGGTCAAGAATACAAAGATGGCTTTGTGACTGACATTGAGTCTGAATCATTCCCGCCGGGTTTGAATGAAGACGTTATACGCGCCTTGTCTGCTAAGAAAAATGAGCCTGAGTTTTTACTTAAATGGCGATTAGAAGCGTACCGACATTGGTTAACAATGGATCACCCTGAATGGTCCTTTGTTAAATTCCCTAAAATAGACTTCCAAGAGATTAGCTACTATTCAGCGCCTAAAAGCATGGAAGATGGCCCTAAAAGTCTGGATGAGGTCGATCCTGAACTTATCAGCACCTACAACAAATTGGGTATACCGTTAGAGGAGCAAATGCGACTTGCCGGTGTTGCTGTTGATGCGGTGTTTGATAGTGTTTCTGTCGCAACTACTTTTAAAGATAAGTTGTACGAAGCGGGTGTTATTTTCTGCTCGTTCTCAGAAGCGGTTAAGGAGCACCCTGAGTTGATTAAACAGTATTTAGGTACGGTTGTTTCGCAATACGATAATTTCTATGCGGCTTTAAATGCAGCTGTGTTTAGTGATGGCTCGTTTGTCTACATTCCAAAAGGTGTGCGTTGCCCAATGGAATTATCAACGTACTTTAGGATTAACGCGGCCAATACTGGGCAGTTTGAACGTACCTTGATTATTGCAGATGAAGGCAGTCACGTGAGCTATTTAGAGGGTTGTACAGCACCCATGCGCGATGAAAATCAACTACACGCAGCGGTGGTTGAGTTGGTCATTATGAAAGACGCCGAGATTAAATATTCAACCGTTCAAAATTGGTATCCCGGCGATGAAAACGGAGTTGGCGGCATTTATAACTTTGTGACCAAGCGCGCTGAATGTCGTGAAGAGAATGCAAAAGTATCTTGGACACAGGTTGAAACGGGTTCTGCCATTACGTGGAAATACCCAAGCGTGGTATTGAAAGGCGATAATTCGGTGGGCGAGTTTTACTCTGTTGCACTAACGAATAACTATCAGCAGGCGGATACGGGCACGAAAATGATTCACCACGGTAAAAACACCAGCAGTACGATCATTTCAAAAGGTATTTCAGCGGGGCATGGTCAAAACACGTATCGCGGCTTAGTGAAAATGGGTCGTAAGGCTGAGAATGCACGAAATTACACGCAGTGTGATTCTTTGTTGATGGGTGATCAATGTGGCGCACATACGTTCCCGTACATCGAAACGAAAAACCCAAGCGCCACTATTGAACACGAAGCGTCCACATCAAAAATCAGCGAAGATCAATTATTCTACTGTATGCAAAGAGGTATTTCCGCAGAAGACGCAGTGTCAATGATTGTGAACGGCTTCTGTAAAGAAGTATTTAAAGAGTTACCGATGGAGTTTGCGGTTGAAGCGCAGGCTTTATTAGGCATAAGCCTTGAAGGCAGTGTCGGCTAAATAGATTAAATTATATTAGGAATAACAGTATGTTAAAGATCGAAAATTTACACGTAAGCGTTGAAGGAAAAGAAATTTTAACGGGCATTGACCTTGAAATTAACAAAGGTGAAGTGCACGCCATTATGGGCCCTAATGGCTCGGGTAAAAGCACTTTGTCCTATATATTAGCGGGTCGTGAAGGTTACGAAATCACCCAAGGCCGAGTGCTATTTAACGGCAAAGATTTATTTGAAATGAGTGTTGAGAAGCGCGCTTGGGCGGGTGTTTTCTTAGCGTTTCAATACCCAGTTGAAGTACCTGGCGTAAGCAATATCTACTTTTTAAAGGCCGCGCTTAATGGCATTCGTAAGTTTAATGGCTTATCCGAACTGGATGCAATGGATTTCATCTCAAGCGTAAAAGGCAAAATGAAAGAGCTCGATATGGACGAAAAATTCCTCTATCGTGCGGTGAATGAAGGCTTCTCGGGTGGCGAGAAAAAGCGTAACGAGGTGCTTCAGATGTCAGTACTAGAGCCGACGTTATGCGTGCTAGACGAAACCGATTCAGGCTTGGATATTGATGCGCTTCAAGTTGTAGCAGAAGGCATTAACCGTTTACGTAGTCCAGAGCGCTCATTTGTATTAATTACCCACTACCAGCGCTTACTTGATTACATTAAGCCAGATTTTGTACACGTGTTGGCCCACGGCAAAGTTGTTAAATCGGGCGGGCCTGAGCTTGCGCTCGAGCTCGAAGAGCAAGGTTATGCCTGGGTTGAAGATAAACTAGCGAGTTAGATTATGTCTGTTACACAATTACCTAACGCGCATTACGCGAGTCTAATAACCGCTAAAAATGCTGATTTAGTTGGGTGTGAGTTTGATTGGTTAAACAGCCTTCGTGTGAAAGCGGCAGAAGGCTTTTCTGAAACTGGCTTCCCGTCACCACGTGAAGAAGAGTGGCGATATACCAATATCTCGCCTATCGAGAAAAGTCAGTTCAACCTGCCCACAAAGGCGGGGGCTATTGATACGAGATTTTTGCAAAATGTATTACTGGACGATTGCCATCATCTTGTTTTTGTCGATGGCTTTTACCAACCAACCTTATCGTCCGTTATTGATTTAACTGAGGGCGTTGTCGTTTCAGCGATCAGTGAAGGTGTAAGCGAGCACGAGGACTTGCTAAAGTCTTTATTAGACTCAGTTGTAGAAACGCCAGCTTTGGGGTTCATAAATTTTAACACCGCCTTGTTTACTGACGGTGCGGTGATATCAATCGAAGAAAATACGCAAATTGAAAAGCCGATTCAAATAGCTTTTATTTCATCGAAAGAGGGTGCGTTAAGCATTATAAATTGCCGAAATTTAGTGCTTGCGAAAGCGGGTTCTAAGGCGACACTCATAGAAACCTATCATGGCGCTGAAGATAGTTGTTATCTCAGCAATATTGTAACTGAAGTTGTGGTTGAACCAAATGCCAACCTTTCACATAATCGTTTACAAGCAGAATCCCTGAAGGCTTATCACATAGGGGGCGTTTATTCGCGTTTGGATAATAACGCTATCTTTAACCAATACAATTATAACTTTGGCTCGGTTCTATCGCGCTCTGAAGTGCACGCTGAGCTGGGTGAGGCGTCAGATTGTACGTTGGATGGTTTGTATATTGCCGAAGACCGGCAACACATGGATAACCATACACGCGTGAATCATGCGCAACCGCATGCCGTGAGCAACGAGTTTTACAAAGGCATTATGAATGACCGTTCAAAAGGCGTGTTTCAGGGTCGTATTATTGTTGCACTAGACGCGCAAAAAACCGACGCAAAAATGAATAACCGTAACTTATTGTTATCGGACCGCGCAGAGGCAGATACAAAGCCTCAATTGGAAATTTATGCGGATGACGTTAAATGCGCCCACGGTGTAACGGTGGGTCAATTAGACGATTCAGCAATCTTCTATTTACGCACTCGTGGGGCCGATGAAGAAATGGCAAAGAACATGCTGACCTTTGCTTTTGCCAATGAAATGGTTGAGAGAGTAAAATTTAAACCCTTACGTATCAAAATATTAGAAGAATTACTTAAACGATTTCCTCAACAGGGGATGAAGATAGAATGGCTATGAGTGAAGCGGTAAAAAACATTCGCGACTACCATGTAGAGGCGATACGCCGAGATTTTCCTGTACTTAATCAGCAGATACGCGGCAAGCAGTTGGTCTATCTTGATAATGCGGCGACCAGTCAGAAACCCAAAGCGGTCATTGATAGCATCGTTCAATATTACGAGAACGATAACGCCAATATTCATAGAGGCGTGCATATGCTAAGCGAACGCGCGACCTTATCGTATGAAAATGCGCGTAAAACGGTGCAACAATTTCTTAACGCGGAGTCTGAAAAAGAAATTATTTTTACACGCGGCGCAACCGAAGCTATTAATTTAGTAGCCAATGCCTACTTAGAAAGGCTTTCAGCGGGTGATGAAGTGCTTATTACGGCAATGGAGCATCATTCCAACATCGTGCCTTGGCAGATGTTGTGCGAAAAAACGGGCGCCGAACTAAAAGTAGCACCCATCAATGAACAAGGCGAGTTAATCCTAGATAAGTTCGAGGCTTTAATCAGCAAAAAAACAAAGTTTGCGGCGATTTCTCACATGTCTAATGCCTTGGGAACGATTAACCCTATTAAGCAGATGATCGAGTTGCTACATCAGCACGATATTCCTGTTTTAGTCGACGGTGCACAAGCCATCCCGCATATTACGGTTGATGTGCAGGCTTTAGATTGCGAGTTTTACGTATTCTCTGGCCACAAACTGTATGCGCCAACGGGTATAGGGGCGTTATACGGAAAAATACAACAACTTGAATATATGGCGCCGTATCAAGGCGGTGGCGACATGATTAGTGTCGTAACGTTCGATAAAACGGTTTACAACAAAGTGCCGTATAAATTTGAAGCCGGAACGCCTAATATTGCAGGTACGATTGGGCTGGGTGCAGCCATTGAATATATAAATGCAATAGGAATTGATGCCATTGCGGCACATGAAAATAGCTTACTAGATTATGCAGTTGAGCAATCTAAGCGAATCGATAAACTAAGGATTATTGGTACTGCAAAGAATAAAGGCGCCATTATGTCGTTCGTATTAGACGGCATCCATCCGCACGATATCGGCACAATGATGGATCACCAAGGGATTGCTGTTCGCGCGGGGCATCATTGTGCAATGCCCGTGATGGATTTTTTTGGCGTACCGGCAACGGCGCGTGCATCGTTTGCTATGTATAACACCCATCAAGAAGTCGACGCATTAATCGCGGGAATAGAAAACTTAATAGAGATGTTTGGCTAATGTTAGATGACCTAAGAGATTTGTATCAGGAAGTGATTTTTGATCACAATAGAAACCCTAGAAACTTTCGTGAAATGGCCGATGCAGACCGTCAAATTGATGGCTTTAATCCCCTTTGTGGTGACCGATTAACCTTATTTATCAAGCTTGCTGATGGCAAAATCAGCGATGCAAGTTTTCAAGGCCAAGGTTGTGCTATTTCAACCGCGTCCGCTTCGTTGATGACCGACATAGTAAAAGGCCAGACGGAAGAAGAAGCGCAGAATCTATTCGGCTTGTTTCATAAAATGGCCATGGGTGAGCACGTAGAAATGGATGAACTGGGAAAGCTTGCTGTACTAGCGGGTGTATGTGAGTATCCAGCACGCGTTAAATGCGCAACCTTGCCATGGCATACGCTTGACGCATTATTGCAAGGCTCTGAAGAGCCAGTAACCACCGAATAGATATTAACTTCAGCGTATGCGTGAACTAAACCCAATTACTAATAAAATTGCGGATCTAAAAGAGCGTACCTTGTCGCTTAGGGGGTATCTTTGACTTCGATATTAAGCACGAACGCCTTACTGAAGTTTTAAGAGAGTTAGAAGAGCCCGAGGTGTGGAATGAGCCTGCGCGCGCACAAGCACTCGGCAAAGAACGTGGTCAATTAGAACTTGTTGTAGACACTATAACTCAGCTAACCGGCAGATTAGAAGACGCAGGCGACTTGCTAGAAATGGCAGTTGAAGAGAGTGACGATGAGACCGCTGGTACGATTGAAGACGATTTAGAGGGTTTTGAGAGTAAAGTTAAAACGCTCGAGTTTCAACGTATGTTTTCGGGCAAAATGGACCCCAATAGTGCTTTCTTAGAAATTCAATCGGGGTCAGGTGGTACAGAAGCCCAAGATTGGGCAGAAATGATTTTGCGTATGTACCTTCGCTGGAGCGAGCAACATGGCTTTAAAACAGAACTAATCGAAGTTTCCGCAGGTGATGTAGCGGGTATTAAGAGCGCGACAATTTCCATACAAGGCGATTATGTTTACGGTTGGTTAAGGACTGAAATTGGCGTACATCGTTTAGTACGTAAGTCACCGTTTGATTCAGGAAACCGACGTCATACCTCGTTTGCTGCGGTGTTTGTGTCACCCGAGATTGATGACGATATCGAGATTGATATTAACCCTGCAGATTTGCGTATAGATGTTTATCGCGCCAGTGGTGCAGGTGGTCAACACGTGAATAAAACTGAATCTGCTGTGCGGATTACGCACGAACCGAGCAACACGGTTGTACAATGTCAAAACGATCGTTCGCAGCATAAAAATAAAGCAACGGCGATGAAGCAGTTAAAAGCCAAGCTATATGAGCTTGAAATGCAAAAGAAGATGGCCGAGCAACAAGTTCAAGAAGAAAACAAATCTGATATTGGGTGGGGTAGCCAAATCCGCTCTTATGTATTGGACCAATCAAGGATTAAAGATTTACGTACCGGTGTAGAAACCGGAAATACACAAGCTGTGCTCGATGGGGCACTTGACCAATTTATTGAAGCCAGTTTGAAAAGTGGAATATAAAGGCAACTCTCTTAATTGTCTTTTTCTCCGATTTCGGCGTTGGATGCTTTTCTGCGACGCTCATGTAGATTTATACACTGCGGTTCTCGAAAAACATCCGCCTAGAACTCAAACAAAAATCCTAATGAATAGAGATACCTTAAAGCTATGAGTGAGCACAAACAACCAATACAAGATGAAAACAAATTAATTGCGGTTCGTCGTGAGAAATTGGCAGAGATAAAAAAACAGGGTATTGCCTACCCCAATGATTTTAGACGTGAGCATTACGCCGAGTCGTTGCACGCTGAATACAACAAATTTGATAAGGAAACGTTAGCAGGAAAAGCCATAAACGTGTCGTTAGCAGGCCGGTTAATGGCGAAACGCGTGATGGGTAAAGCAAGCTTTGCACACGTACAAGATATGACGGGGCGAATGCAGCTATTTGTTCGACGCGACACCTTGCCAGAAGGGCACTATCAAACATTTAAAGGATGGGACATCGGCGATATTATCGCAGTCGGGGGTGTGTTATTTAAAACCAAAACAGATGAGTTGTCGGTTCGTGTGTCCTCTATACGTTTGCTAACCAAATCATTGCAGCCATTACCTGAAAAATTTCATGGTTTAACAGATCAAGAGCAGCGTTATCGCCAGCGCTACGTTGATTTAATCATGAATGAAGCGTCACGCAATGTGTTTAAAACGCGTAGTAAAGTGGTGAGCTTTATACGCGAATACCTGGTTAATAATAACTTTATGGAAGTGGAAACGCCGATGATGCACGTGATTCCTGGCGGCGCGACAGCTAAGCCGTTTGAAACGCATCATAATGCCTTAGACATGGAATTGTTTTTGCGTATTGCGCCCGAGCTTTATTTGAAACGATTGGTGGTTGGTGGCTTTGAGCGTGTGTTTGAAATAAACCGTAGTTTTAGAAATGAAGGTTTATCAACCCGTCATAACCCAGAATTCACCATGCTTGAGTTTTACCAAGCGTACGCTGATTACAAAGATCTAATGGATTTAACCGAAGATATGTTACGTAAACTGGCGCAAGACGTTCTGAGTACAACTATGGTGCATTACCAGGACGAAGATTACGACTTAGGGCAGCCCTTTAGACGTATGAGCGTTATTGATTCGATTCTTCACTACAACTCGGATTTAACAGTAGATAATTTAGGTACGCGCGAAGCTGCGGTAGCAGTGGCTGAACGATTACATATTCCGCTGGAAGAAAGTTATGGTTTGGGTAAAATCCAAATAGAAATTTTTGAAAAAACGGTCGAGGAAAAATTACACGAGCCGACCTTTATTACCGAGTACCCAACAGAAGTATCACCGTTAGCGCGCAGAAGTGATAACAATCCATTCGTGACGGATCGTTTTGAATTCTTTGTAGGCGGACGTGAAGTGGCTAATGGTTTCTCTGAGCTTAATGATTCAGAAGACCAAGCAGAACGTTTTAAGCAACAAGTGGATGATAAAGAAGCCGGTGATGATGAAGCAATGCGCTACGACGCTGATTATATCCGCGCGCTGGAAGTGGGTTTGCCGCCAACGGCTGGTGAGGGCATTGGGATTGATCGCTTGGTGATGTTTTTAACGGACTCGGCTTCGATTCGGGATGTCATCTTATTTCCTCATATGCGTCCAGAATAACGGTTAATAGATATTAACTAGCGCATGTTGGCTATCGAGTTCTTTACCCCTTGGGAGTTATCGCCTATTCTCGTGGTCTTTTTACTGGGATTGGCTTTCTACTATTGGCAAGCCATGTGTGTAACGGCGAAGGGTGAGAAATCTGCTAAATATTATTGGCAGGTAGTTAGTTTTTATACGGGCATCGTTTCAATTTATTTGGTCTCTCACACCTATTTAGATTATTTGTCACAATATATGTTTTGGGTGCATCGTTTTCAGCACCTTGTTTTGCATCATTTGGCACCTCTATTAATCGTGCTAGGCGGCGTGGGTATTATTCACAAAAGCTTGCCTGAATGGCTAAAAAACTGGAAAGGCTTGCCTGCTGTTGTTCGTTTACCATTTGAATTATCGTATAAATTAATTCAGCACCCCATAGTCGCTCCAGTGGTGTTTGTTGGGTTGATCTACCTTTGGTTGATTCCAGATATTCATTTTACGGCCATGTTAAGCCAAGACCTGTACTACCTGATGAATTGGTCAATGTTGCTGGATGGCTTGTTATTTTGGTGGCTCGTGCTGGGGCCAGATTGGCGAGGTGAGGCAAAAGGCTTTGCTGTGCGTCTTATTATGTTGATTGTTGTGGTCGTGCCTCAGCAATTATTAGGCGCGTATTTAACGCTCAGTGGTGAGGTTATTTACGATGTGTATGAAGTGTGTGGAAGAGCGTGGCCGGTTAGCCCAATGGTAGATCAGATATATGGTGGCGTTATTACGTGGATACCGGCTAGTATGATGAGTGTATTAGGCTTGGTGTTGGTATTACGTCGTAGATTAAATTATCAAAAAAGAGAAGAGAATGAAGGTATTTAAAGGCTTAAGTGTATTAATGATTAGCGTATTGTTAATAGCCTGCGCAGAAAGCGAGCCAACGAAATTAACGAATATTAAGGGTTTAATTCCTGATTTAGAGTTTGAATTAAGCGATGAAAATAACAAATTGGTTACCGCTAAAGGCTACTTGGGTTCAACGGTAGCCGTGTTTTTCGGATTTACATCATGCCCTGATATTTGCCCAACAACAATGCACCAGTTCGCGAGCATACTTAAAAGAGTTGGCGAACCGGCAAAATCGGTAAAAGTGTTGTTTGTGTCTGTTGACCCTAAACGAGATTCTGCAGAAAAGCTTAAGAAATACACAGAGATTTTTGGTCCCGCATTCATTGGGTTGCGCGGAGAAGATTCAACCATAAAGGAGATGACGAAACGCTATCGTGTGACGTTTGGGTATGGCGATGAGGATAAAGAAGGTAACTACGAAGTATCACATAGCGGTGCTATGTTTATATTTGACGTGAGGGGTAAAGCCAGATTGTTGGTTACGCAAGGGAGCTCACCCGAAAATATCGTGATGGATTTACACGCTTTACTTGAAGAAACTATTTAAGGATAAAGATTTTATAACCCTTATCGCATGGAGGATATCCAAAAGCCACAGCCAATTGAGCCGATTAAACAGAAGGGTACGCCTAGCATTTTAAGTAAAAAACTATCGGTGTACAGCACAATGGATGTGCCTACCGCGAGCAAGAAAACAATAATTAATAAAACAAAAATGACCGCCATTATTGGGGCTTTTTCTTCCTCTTCAGTGTCTACTGAATCTACATCAGCCATAATACGCTCCTGTAAAATTAAAATAACCACGTAATTTGACAATAGCACACAATTTTAAGCGTTGGCTACCTACTTACGATTCTGTTTCTAACGAATAGGGTGAGAGTTTTAACGTAATATCACCTAATTCACATAGGGGGATAGGTGTTGTTGAGAAATCATCGACTTTGAAAACGACGGTTCCAGTATAAGTAGAGTCGGATTGTTTAGAGCATTCAACGACTGTGCCTGAGCTGTTTGTATTGCCATCAATGAGTAAATCAGTGCCAGAATCTATAAGTAAGGCGCTGCTAAAAATATACATGCGCCGCTTCACCGTACCTTTGTAGTGTAAACGTGCGACAACCTCTTGTCCTGTATAGCAGCCTTTAGTAAAACTAATCCCATTTAATACGTCGAGATTAAGCATTTGCGGAATAAAGGCCTCGCTCGTCGCTTCGGTTATTCGCGGTATACCGGTGCTTATCAACGTCGAAGACCAATTTGAAATAGAGCTATTAGAAGATTCTGTATGCGAGACTTTATCTTTAATAACGAAAGATAAGCGTGGTTGTTCCTTGATGTTAATTTCAGCAAATATATTTTTATCTGCCATTGTGTTTATTTCATGGATGTTACCAAGTATTGAAAACTGACTTGAGACATCTTTAATTTTAACGTCTGAACGAAACACAAACATAGTCAAACGCTTGGTGATGTTTGGGCACAGCGTGCTCGGAACTATCATGTAGAAGATATCGTCTTTCAACAGTAGATAATACAGAGTAATAACGCGCCCTTTGGGATTGCAAAGGGCGCCAAATTGACTGTTCCCCGTCGTTAATGCCGAAGCATCATTCGTAGTTTGACCCTGTAAAAATGCACCTGCATCAGTGCCAGAGATTGCGATAATGCTTTCAAAACCATCAAGCAAAATAGGTGGTGTGGACTTAGTTGTACTCATAGTACGTTATTATAGTTGTAATTGCTGTTTTACTGAGCGTATTTAGCGTCCAATTTGAATATCATTTGGCTTGAATATTATTAGGCGATGCTTTAATCTACGGCGTTGCAACAAAAAGCGTGTCTGATGACAAAACTTACTCAAAAAAACGTTCACTTCAATAAACGAAACAGTAAGGGACTTGAAGAAAAAATGCTTGAAAAAAGCTCACGTGTTAACGATAAAGAGGCCTTAAAAGAAAGAGGAGGTCGTGGGGGGTTGGAACCTACGCGTTTTGGTGACTGGGAAAAAAATGGTCGCTGCATAGATTTTTAATACGATTAATAATTTTACTTCAGTTAAGAGGTTTACCTTATGAACACGAGTAATCGGCCACTATCACCACATTTAGACGTATATAAACTGCCGTTATCGGCTTTATTATCTATCGTTCATCGTGGTACGGGCGCGTTTCTATCAATTGGCACGGTTGCACTAGTTTGGTGGCTTATGTCACTGGCTGGTGGTGAAGAGTCCTATATAGTTGCGCAAAAGTTCTTTTCAAGCTTCATGGGTAGTTTGATTTTGTTTGGTTGGACATTCGCCCTGTTTTTTCATCTAGCGAATGGTATTCGTCATTTAGTTTGGGACTGTGGCTATGGTTTTGAAAAAACTGCGGTTGATAAGTCTTCTTGGGTCGTTATTGGTACGGCTGGATTTTTAACTTTCTGCATTTGGTTTTTTGCCTATGTGTTCACAATAGGAGCATAGAGCATGAGTTTAAGATCGCCTCTCGGCCTCGCTAAGGGTTTAGGTTCTGCCAAAGATGGTACGCATCATTGGTGGGTACAACGCGTTACTGCAGTTGCTTTAATCCCACTTACTATGTGGTTTGCATTTAAAGTTGCACTATTGAGTATGTCTGATTACGAAACTGTATTAGCGAGTCTTAGTTCACCTTGGTCAGCCGCATTAATCATTTCTTTGATTGTTGCCGCTTTTTACCACGCTGCATTGGGTATGCAGGTTATTTATGAAGATTATGTTTCGGGTAAGGCAGCGCGCATTATTGCCATAATGGGAACGAATCTTTTGCTGTTTTTATTAGGCACAGCAGCAACGATAGCCGTTGTTCGTATCGCCCTCGGAGGCTAGAGTTTTATGAATATTGAAGACTATAAAATAACCGAGCATAAGTACGACGTCGTTGTCGTTGGTGCGGGTGGTGCTGGTTTACGAGCAACATTTGGTATGGCTCAAAAAGGCCTAAAAACAGCGTGTATTACTAAAGTATTTCCAACGCGTAGCCATACCGTTGCAGCTCAAGGTGGTATTAGTGCTGCATTAGGTAATATGGGTAAAGATGATTGGCGCTGGCATATGTATGACACCGTCAAGGGATCAGACTGGTTAGGCGATCAAGATGCGATTGAATATATGTGTCGTGAAGCGATTCCGGCGATTGTTGAATTGGAGCACTACGGCGTGCCATTTTCTCGTACAGAAGAAGGCAAAATTTACCAACGCCCATTCGGCGGCATGACAACAAACTACGGTGAAGGTACAGCGCAACGTACTTGTGCAGCGGCGGATAGAACAGGCCACGCGATCCTTCATACGCTATACCAACAATCTTTAAAGCACGATGCTGAGTTCTTTATTGAATATTTTGCGCTTGATTTAATTATGGATGACGACGGTGTTTGCCGTGGTGTTCTAGCCCTTAGGATGGATGATGGTACTTTGCATTTGTTCCGCTCCCATATGGCTGTTATGGCGACAGGTGGTTACGGACGTTCATTCTTCTCCTGTACTTCTGCACATACATGCACAGGTGACGGTAATGCAATGGTGCTTCGTGCAGGTTTACCTTTACAAGATATGGAATTTGTTCAATTCCACCCAACCGGTATTTATGGTTCGGGCTGTTTGATAACCGAAGGCGTACGAGGAGAGGGTGGTTACCTAACAAACTCTAAAGGTGAACGTTTCATGGAGCGTTATGCGCCGAATGCCAAAGACTTAGCATCACGTGATGTTGTGAGTCGTTCGATGACGATTGAAATTAACGAAGGTCGTGGTGTGGGCCCTGACGGTGATCATATTCATCTTCACTTAGAGCACTTGGGACCTGAAGTGATTGAAGAGCGCCTTCCAGGTATTGCTGAAAGTGCAAAAATCTTTGCTGGTGTTGATGTGAGCAAAGAACCAATACCTGTGCTTCCAACGGTTCACTACAATATGGGTGGTATTCCAACTAACTATAAGGGCGAAGTCGTTACTTTGGAGGATGAAAACCCTGACAAAGTAGTCGAAGGCTTGATGGCGATTGGTGAGGCAGCGTGTGTGTCCGTTCATGGTGCAAATAGATTGGGTTCTAACTCGTTGCTTGATTTGGTGGTCTTTGGCCGCTCAGCGGCTATCAGGGCGGCAGAAGTTGTGCAGCCTGGCACGAATCATCCTGATTTGGGTGCTAACGCCTGCGATAAGGCGCTGACACGTTTGGATAAGTTCCGAAATGCTGATGGTTCTAAGAAGACCTCTGAAGTTCGTCTAGATATGCAAAAAACCATGCAAATGCATGCCGCTGTGTTTAGAACAGGCGAATCAATGGAAGAGGGCGTTAGGAAAATTAAAGGGGTTATCAAATCGTTTGAAGATGTGTCCGTTTCCGATCGTTCACTCATTTGGAATACCGATTTAATCGAAACACTGGAATTAGATAACTTACTTTCTCAAGCGGCAGTGACGATTGAAGGTGCGTTAAATCGTGAAGAAAGTCGTGGTGGTCACGCGCGTGAAGATTTCCCAGATCGTGATGATGACAAATGGCATAAGCATTCAATTATGTGGTGCGACGAAAAGAACAAAGTAAAAATTAAGTACCGCCCTGTGCATATGTACACGTTGTCGGATGATGTGGACGTTGTTCCGCCTAAAAAGCGCGTCTACTAAGACTTAACGAGGATAAATAAATGGCTGAATTTACACTTCCAGAAAACTCTGTAGTTAAAGAGGGAAAAACTTTTCCTGCACCTGAAGGCGCAACAAACGTTCAAGTGGTTGAGGTTTATCGTTGGGACCCTGATAGTGGTGAGAACCCACGAATTGACACTTACAATATTGATTTAGCTAGTTGTGGCCCAATGGTGTTGGACGCGATTATTAAAATTAAAGATGAAATTGATCCAACGCTAACGTTTCGCCGTTCGTGCCGTGAAGGTATCTGTGGTTCGTGTTCAATGAATATCAACGGTCGTAATACGCTCGCCTGTACGAAAGATATAAGTGATATTAATGGCCCGATTAAGATTTATCCTTTGCCGCATATGCCGGTGGTTAAAGATATTGTTCCCGATTTAACGCACTTTTACGCGCAATACGCGTCTATTAAGCCTTGGATCCAATCAACAACGCCACCTCCGCCTGATAAAGAGCGTTTGCAGTCAAAAGAAGAACGCGCGCAGTTAGATGGTTTGTACGAATGTATTCTTTGTGCGTGTTGCTCAACGTCATGCCCAAGCTATTGGTGGAATGGCGATCGCTATCTGGGCCCAGCTATTTTGCTTCAAGCCTATCGTTGGTTAGCTGATTCACGTGATGAAAATGCAGGTGAACGTTTGGATGAATTAGAAGATCCATTCAAGCTATATCGTTGCCATACAATCATGAATTGCACTGAAACGTGTCCGAAAGGTTTGAACCCTGCAAAAGCCATCGCAGAAATTAAGAAGTTATTGGTAGAGCGTAAAATTGCTTAATGTCTGAAAGATCCAAGCTACTTTGGCGGTGCAGAAGAGGTGTTAAAGAGCTGGATGTTGTTTTTACAAAGTTTTTCGAATCGTCCTACGATGGTTTGAAAGAAAATGAAAAGAAAACATTTGTACGCTTATTAGAACTCGAAGACCCTGAAATATTGAGCATGATGCTCGCACAAATTGAATCGGAGGATAAGGATATTGCCGAACTCGTTAAAAAAATACGTAACTCCGCTTGATATAACTGTAAGCCCCTCAAAAGCAAAGAGGGGCTTTTTTATTATGGTTGTTTGTGTGGCACTTTTTTGTTGTTGGTTTAATGGCTTAGAGCTTTATATGCAGAGCTTTCTTAGTCTTATAACAATGATGTATAGCCTTTTTATATATCAATCTTTTAAAGCTAAAAATTTACAACTAAGCAGGCTGGAGCTAGATCAAAACTCGATATGGACTTTGTCATTTCTTGATGGAACAAGAAGAAGAGGCGTGATTAGAGCTTCTACGGCGATTTTGGCGGGGAGCTTCTTTCTACATTTTAAGACTCGAAAAGGTATCGCAACGTATTTCCTACCTTGGAATTCGTTAGACGTTGAAAGTGCTAGGCAATTACGCCTTGTGCTCACTGTATATAAACAAGAGTTATTGGCTGTTGAAGTTTAGCGGGCTTAAAACAGTATCTGCTGTGAAGTTATCGTTGTCGATGTTGGGGTGGTCTAAGGTATAATGCAAGCCGCGGCTTTCTTTACGCGTTAATGCACTGTTGATAATAAGTTCAGCGACAGTAACCAAATTTCTGAGTTCTAATAAATCACTCGTTATGGTGAAATTCGCGTAATACTCTTCTATCTCTCTCTTTAGAACATCTACACGGTGCTTCGCACGTAACAGACGTTTTGTCGAACGTACGATGCCGACATAGTCCCACATAAATTGACGTAGTTCAGCCCAGTTATGTGAAACGACAATCGCCTCATCCGAGCTTAATACACGTGAGTCATCCCATGCCTTCAAGGGTGGTAAGCTTGTTTCTTTGCTTGAGCTCTCTGTGATGTGCAACGCGCATTGTTTGGCAAAAACTAAACACTCTAAAATTGAATTACTGGCTAAGCGGTTGGCGCCGTGAAGCCCGGTAAACGCCACCTCACCAATCGCGTATAGGCCATCGATATCGGTGCAACCGTTTTTATCTGTCATCACACCCCCGCAGCTATAGTGAGCTGCAGGTACGACGGATAAAGGTTCTTTGGTCATATCGAAACCGAACTCTAAACAGCGTTCATAAAGCATAGGGAAGTGACTTTTGATAAAGGTTTCGCTGCGGTGACTAATGTCTAAGAACACAGAAGAGACACCGAGCCGTTTCATTTCATGATCAATAGCGCGTGCAACTACGTCTCTGGGTGCAAGTTCAGCTTGCGCATCAAAATTTGGCATAAAACGTGTGCCGTCAGGCCTAAGTAGTAGCCCACCTTCTCCACGTACAGACTCGCTGATTAGGAATGATTTTGCTTTTGGATGAAAAAGGCACGTTGGGTGGAATTGCATAAACTCCATGTTAGCCACGCGGCAGCCCGCTCGCCACGCCATCGCCATACCATCACCTGTGGATACATCAGGATTGCTTGTATAGAGGTACACTTTGCTCGCACCGCCCGTCGCTAAAATAACGTGAGGTGCTTGGAGCGCGTGGATCTTATCCTTTTTGGTATCAAGCGCATAGCAACCGACGACCTGTTTTTTTTCAGAACTGCTTGATGAGTATGTAATCAGGTCGACCGCATTGTGGTGTTCGAGCACCTTTATGTTGCGACTATGTAGCACGCGTTCGCTGAGAGAGGAGTGCACCTCGCGCCCTGTTGAATCATCTGCGTGTACAACTCGTCTATGGCTATGCCCGCCTTCTTTGGTCAGGTGTAGTCTGTCCGTATTTTTTGAGTCGTTGTCAGATGAGAAATGAACATTGTTTTCCTGTAGCCAATCAATGTTTGATTTAGCCTTGGAGACAACCATTTCAACAATTTCTTTGTGACACAAGCCAGCGCCGGTTTTTAAGGTGTCGTTAATATGCGATTGAATAGAATCGTTTATATTGAGCACAGCAGAAATTCCGCCTTGGGCATAGTAGGTGCTGCCTTCTGATATAGAAAGTTTAGAAAGAAGGGCAATCTTTTTATGTTTAGGTAAGGACAATGCGAGTCCAAGCCCTGCTGCTCCGCTGCCGACGATAATGACATCGAAAGATTGTGCGCTATCGTTCATATAAAAATCAAAATAAAACGGTGGTGAGTACAGCCCTATCCAACGGTTAAAGCTATACTATGAGTGAATTTAACGTGAAATTTCTATTAATTATACGGGTTAAGAACTAATTTGTTTTTTTTATCAACAAAAATTGAACTGAATGGCATAGAGGTTGTCTTTGATACATGGCTGAGGCAATTGATGTGCTTGGGTAGGGTGTAGTCATGTCAAACCAAGATGATCAATTATTAGTTGAGCTCGTACAGCAGGGTAATAAGAAGGCTTTTGATAAGTTAGTTTTGAAATATCAACAGCGAGTAATACAGCTTGTTACACGCTACGTGCATGACTCGAGTGAAGCGTTAGATGTATCACAAGAGGCCTTTATAAAGGCGTATAGAGCATTACCGAACTTTAGGGGTGAAAGTGCTTTTTATACGTGGCTCTACCGCATTGCGGTTAACACGGCGAAGAATTATTTAGTGTCGCGTTCAAGAAGGGCCTTAAGTGGTGCAATAGATGTAGCAGATGCTGAGCAGTTTGAGGGCGTTTTTCGATTAAAGGAAAATGATACGCCAGAGAACTTGCTGTTAACAGAAGAGATTAGGCAAACTATTCAACGTGCTATTGCAAACTTGCCTGAAGAATTAAAAACGGCTATTCAGTTAAGAGAACTGGAAGGACTGAGTTATGAAGACATTGCCAAAGTTATGGGGTGTCCGGTGGGAACGGTAAGATCTAGAATATTCCGTGCCCGAGAAGCAGTAGATAAAATACTTGAGCCGTTGCTCAAGTGAATTGAGAAAAATATTATGAAAACATTACATACAGAAAACGTTTCATCTTTTTTGGATAACGAAGTAGAAGCTGAAAAGTTACCCGGTTTTTTGCAAGCACTCGAAGAAGATGCGAACTTGCAAAATAAGCTAGATCGTTACGCCCTAATAAAAGGTGCGCTTAAAGATGAGCAATCTTACGTATACGACGATGCGTTCATAACGAAAGTGCGCGACGCCATGCAGTATCAGCCTACGGTGTTAGCCCCTGCAAATAAAAGAAGCAATATGCCCTATATTACGGCTGCTGTTGCAGCATCATTTTTAGCGCTGTCAGTCGTGATGATAAATGTTGATCAATTAGGTCAAGGTTCGGCAGGTATGCAGACCATGGCTGAGGTTGAACAAGTTAACGATATTGAGCTTGCACTGGATGATGAAATCGAAAGCAACTTAGACGATGAATCAGATTTAGACACGCGTTTTGTTACCTTTGATCAGGAGTAACTATCCTTAGAATAAATATACATCACGTTAAAAAAGGCCTTAAATAGGCCTTTTTTTGTGTCTCACATCAACAAATTTGGTCTGTATTTGGAAGTTTAAAAAGTAGAATCCTTGTATGATATAAGCAAGGATTTATGAAGATAGGGTTGAATGATGATAATAGAAGTCGCGACGGTACAAGCGCTAAACGGTGACCTCGCTAAGGTTGTGATAACTAAACAATCTGCGTGTCATCAATGTGATGAGTCAAATACATGCGGCACTTCTTTTTTATCCAACTTCTTCGCCAGTAAAGAAATCGAGTTGAACTTAAAAACAAATTTGCCGCTAGTCGAAGGCGACACTGTTAATGTTGGCTTAGATGAAAATACATTATTACGCTTAACATTTACGATGTATTTACTACCCTTGTTGGGCCTCATTGTTTTTGCTTTTATCGGTAGAGTTATTGAAACCTATTTTCAGCTTAGCCATGAATTATTAACGGTTTCTTTTGCATTGGTGGGTTTTTCAGGGTCGTTATTTGTTCTACGGTTTTATAAAAAGGTTTGGTTGCACCCTGAAAAATTGAACCCTATTATCTTGAAGAAAGTATAACGAGGCTCCATATACTATTTTATCCAAACCAAACGGAGTGATTGAATGCCTTTGAATGCCCAACGCCTTTTTATCAGTACGTTGTTACTTACTCTATTCTCAAGTTACGCGAATGCAAATCAACTGCCAGATTTTACGCGTTTAGTAGAGCAAAACAGTGCGGCGGTCGTTAATATTAGCACTACCCAAAAAGTGCGTAGCCAGAAAAGCTTTCTACCGCAGGGTGCAGAAATACCTGAAAATTCAGAATATGGTGAACTGCTTGAGCACTTCTTCGGCTTGCCCGGGCAGCGTCCAAAATCTCGAATCGCGCAGTCATTAGGTTCGGGATTTGTTATTTCGGAAGATGGTTATCTATTAACAAACCATCATGTTGTTAAAAATGCAGATGAGATTATCGTCCGCTTTCAAGACCGAAGAGAACTCAAAGCGACTCTTGTGGGGAGTGATAAAGGTACAGACGTAGCTTTGTTAAAGGTTGATGCGCGTGGGTTACCGGTTGTTAAGTTCGGCTCATCGCAACAGTTAAAAGTCGGTGAGTGGGTGTTTGCTATTGGCTCACCTTTTCGCTTTGATAGTTCTGTTACAGCAGGCATCGTAAGCGCTAAAGGGCGTAGTTTGCCACAAGAAAATTATGTTCCCTTTATTCAAACGGACGTTGCTATTAATCCTGGTAACTCGGGCGGCCCCCTGTTTAATTTAAAGGGCGAAGTGGTTGGAATTAACTCACAAATTTATAGTCGTTCGGGTGGGTTTATGGGGCTGTCTTTCGCTATTCCTATCGATGTTGCGATGGATGTGAGTAATCAAATTAAAAAATCAGGCCACGTTGTTAGAGGCTGGCTAGGTGTAAGGATTCAAGATGTAACGCGTGAGCTTGCTGAATCGTTTGGTATGAAAAAACCTTATGGTGCTTTGGTCGCGCAGGTCATACCTGACAGCCCAGCGCAAAAAGCGGGGCTTAAAGTTGGTGATGTCATCGTTAGCTTTAATGGCAAAACGGTCGATAAGTCTGCAAGTTTGCCACCGATGGTTGGCTCAGCAAGTATGGCGAAAAAATCACGGGTAAAAGTGATTCGTAATAAGCTTCATAAAACAATCTATGTAAAGCTTGAGAGTCTACCCGAAGATGAAGCTCTTGTAGAGCCTGCTAATGATGTTAAAAAGTCAGGTCAAGTTTTTGGCTTAACTATTATTGATTTACCTGCTTCGGTACGTGAGCAACTTGATATCAAGACGGGTGGTGTTTATGTTCAGGCGGTGACTTCTGGTGCAGCTACTCATGCCGGTATCCGCAAGGGTGATGTCATTTTGCAGCTCGGCGGCGATACTCTAAAAGGTGTTTCTCACTTTACTCAAGTGGCGAAGAAGTTGAAAAAAAATCAATTTGTTTCGGTGCTTATTAATCGCCGAGGCAACCCTATTTTCCTCGCTTTAAAGAAATAGCAGGTACAATACACGCATAATAATAAAGCGCCTCAATTGAGGCGTTTTTACTTAATGAGTATAGTTTTGTCAGATATAAATTTAACAAGAAACTTTTCAATTATTGCCCATATAGACCACGGCAAATCGACGCTTGCTGACCGCCTAATTCACACCTGTGGTGGCTTAAGCGACCGTGAAATGGAAGAGCAGGTGCTCGATTCAATGGACATTGAACGTGAGCGTGGAATAACCATTAAGGCGCAAAGTGTGACATTACACTATAAAGCCGATGATGGTGAAACGTATAAACTAAACTTTATCGACACCCCGGGCCACGTGGATTTTTCCTACGAGGTTTCTCGTTCTCTAGCCGCGTGTGAAGGTGCGTTATTAGTTGTTGATGCGGCACAAGGTGTGGAAGCACAAAGTGTTGCGAATTGTTATACCGCGATAGAACTAGGCTTGGAAGTTTTACCTATTCTAAATAAAATTGATTTGCCTTCCGCGGAACCAGAGCGCGTTGCGGAGGAAATTGAGGAAATTATTGGTATTGAAGCGATAGAAGCACCTCAAATAAGTGCTAAAACGGGTGTGGGTATTGATTTGGTATTGGAGCAAATTGTAAAACACGTACCCGCGCCAAAAGGCGAGGTGAATGCGCCGTTACAAGCGCTTATTATCGACTCATGGTTTGATAATTATTTAGGCGTGGTTTCCTTGGTACGGGTTGTCAATGGGTTAATTAAAAAGAAACAAAAAATAAAAATGATGTCGTCAAATGATGTACATCTAGTCGATCAAGTCGGTGTCTTTACACCTAAAAGAGAAGTGCTTGATGTTTTAAACCCCGGTGATGTGGGGTTTATGGTCGCGGGTATAAAGGATATTTACGGCGCACCCGTAGGCGATACGATTACTACATCTAACGCTCCCGCTGAGGAGTCATTACTAGGTTTTAAAACCGTACAAGCTTGTGTGTTTGCGGGTTTGTTTCCGTCGAGCTCAAATGATTATGAGAACCTGCGTGAAGCGCTTAACAAGCTAAAGTTAAATGATGCTTCATTAAATTACGAGCCTGAAACTTCTGACGCACTTGGCTTTGGCTTCCGTTGTGGGTTCTTAGGTATGCTACATATGGAAATTATTCAAGAACGGCTTGAGCGTGAATACGACCTTGACTTGATAACGACAGCCCCAACCGTTATCTATGAAGTGTTATTGCAAAATAGCGATATTATTGCAGTGGATAACCCCGCAAAATTACCACCTATCAATAAGGTCGACGAAATACGTGAGCCTATTATTGAGGCGCATATTCTCGTGCCACAAGAGTACTTGGGTAATGTTATTACCTTGTGTATCAAAAAGCGTGGCGTACAGACAAAACTTCAATACATGGGCAAGCAAGTTTCGCTGAGTTACGAAATGCCGATGAGTGAAGTCGTGTTAGATTTTTTCGACCGTTTAAAATCGGTTAGTAGAGGGTATGCCTCGTTTGAATATGAATTCAAACGTTTTCAGGCAGAACCTTTGGTTAAGCTTGACGTGTTGATTAATGGCGATAAGGTTGATGCCTTATCGCTTATTGTGCACAAAGATATTAGTCAAAGCCGAGGGCGTGAATTGGTTGAAAAAATGAAACAGTTAATACCGCGTCAAATGTTTGAAATTGCTATACAAGCAGCGATTGGAGCAAAAATTATCGCACGATCTTCAGTTAAGGCACTGAGAAAGAATGTGACGGCAAAGTGTTATGGGGGTGATGTTTCTCGTAAACGTAAGCTTTTGGAAAAGCAAAAGGCAGGTAAAAAACGAATGAAACAGGTGGGTAACGTAGAGATTCCTCAAGACGCCTTTTTAGCGGTCTTAAAATTAGGCAATGATTAATGATAGGTATAAACAATGCATTTTGACTTTTCTGCAGGCCTGACGCTTGCGACACTTTTAACCGGTTTAATTTCAGGTGTCTATCTGTTTATCATGCGGGGTAAAGATAAGGCCGATAAAGAGCCGGTTATTGTTGAATACTCAAAATCATTTTTTCCTGTATTGCTTTTTGTTTTAGTCTTACGTTCTTTTTTATTTGAGCCGTTCAGAATTCCATCCAGCTCAATGATGCCTACATTGTTAATTGGTGATTTTATTTTAGTTAACAAGTTTAGTTACGGCGTTAGACTGCCGGTTATTAATATGAAAATCATCGATGTGGATTTACCAAAACGTGGCGATGTAATGGTTTTTCGGTATCCAAAAAACCCCTCATATGATTACATTAAACGCGTGGTAGGTCTGCCAGGCGATAAGGTAGGCTATTTTGACAAACACGTTTATATAAATAACGTTAAGTATAAACAAGAAGATTTAGGAGCGTACGTTGGTGTAGGTCAAGGCGATAATATGACGGGCGCGTCGTTGAAGAATGAAAAATCAGATGCTTTAGAGCATCAAATTTTAGTTATGCAAGACAGGCCTTCCTTAGAAGGTGAAATAGTTGTGCCGGAAGGGCATTATTTTATGATGGGTGATAACCGTGATAATAGCAACGACAGTCGATATTGGGGTACAGTACCCGAACAGAATATTGTTGGAAAGGCAGTTATGATTTGGATGAACTGGGATTCGTCGAACAATGGGGTAGATTTGGGTAGATTGGGTGGCTCAATTAGATAGAAATTTAACAATATAGGTAGGAAAATCAAAAGCTATAAACAAAATGGATTCACATTTATCGGGGCGCTAATGCTGCTATCAATAATTGACGTTATAGTGTTGTCTGTGATAACGGTTGCACCTACCTATTTGGAGCATTATTACGTTACCCAGTCGATGGATGCTGTTGAGGAAGATGTCAGTATAAAAGGTATGCAGCCATTTCAAATAAGAAACTTATTACTTAAAAAGCTAGACGTGAATGCTGTAACGAGTGTTACAGCCAGGCATATCAAAATATTTCGCTCAACAGACGATATTTCAGTAGAGGTGAATTATGTCGTTCGTAAGGAATACATAGGTAATTTGGATGTTATAATGACATTTACTTGAAGAGTTTACTGTAGGGCTGTGATACCTTGCGCTATTAACTTATCTGGAAAGTAGAGATGGTTTAACGTGAGTTTTGAATTAGAAAGGCTTCGAAAAAAGCTATCAATTTCTTTTCGCGATACAAATCTGCTTGAACAGGCAGTGACCCACCGAAGCGTAGGTGATTGTAATAACGAGAGACTTGAATTCTTAGGGGATTCCGTCTTGGGTTTTGTAGTAGCAGCAGAAATATATAAAAAATTCCCCCACGTTGATGAAGGCATTATGAGCCGTCTGCGGGCTAGTTTAGTTAATAAAGACACGCTAGCTGAGCTTGCAACTGATTTAGATCTCGGTGAGGATTTAATATTGGGTCAAGGTGAGTTAAAAAGTGGCGGTCGACGACGGCCGTCTATTTTATCTGATGCTTTAGAAGCAATTATTGGTGCGCTATATTTAGATGCAGGCCTCGACGAAGCCTCCAAATGGGTGCAAGAGCTACTTAAAGATAGGCTGGAGTGCTTGTCTGTGGATACAGCAACGAAAGACCCTAAAACACAGCTACAAGAGTTTCTCCAAGAAAGGGGACAGACTGTTCCAAATTATCACGTTGTGAGTGCAAGTGGTTTAGATCACAACCAAACTTTTAAAGTGTCATGTAAAGTGAGTTTGTTGAATAAAGATATTGTGACAACGGGTAAATCAAGAAAAAAAGCTGAACAGAAAGCGGCAGAAAAAACCTTAGCTGAACTGGTTAAACAAAATGCCTGAATCGAGTAAATTTAAAGCGGGGTATGTAGCGCTTATTGGTGCGCCAAATGCAGGCAAATCAACTTTACTTAACCATTTGCTCGGTCAAAAGATTAGCATAACGTCTCGTAAGCCTCAAACAACGCGTCACCGTATTTTAGGGATTAAAACACTCGATAATGCTCAAATCATTTATGTCGATACGCCGGGAATGCACTTGGGTGGAAAGAAGGCGCTGAACAAATATCTTAATAAAACTGCCGACGTCAGTATGCTGGGTGTGGATGTGGTGGTTTGGCTTAAAGATGACTTGTCTTGGTACGCGGTTGACGTAGCAATATTGAAAAAGCTTAAACAGGTGGGCGTGCCTGTCGTCTTGGCATTTAACAAAATTGATAAAATCAAAAACAAAGAAGATTTATTGCCGGTTCTTCAAGAAATCAGTTTACAACATGATTTTAGATCAATCATTCCTATTTCAGCTCTCACGGGTAAGCAATTGCCAGAATTCGAAGACCTAATTTTGAATCTATTGCCAGAATGTGATCAACTCTACCCAGAGGACCAGGTTACAGACCGATCAGAGCGCTTTATGGCGGCAGAAATCATTCGTGAAAAGTTAACGCGCCGTTTAGGACAGGAATTGCCGCACGCGCTCAGTGTAAGTATTGATCAATTCAAGGTCGAAAAAGGTATAGCGCGTATCTATGCACATATTTGGGTTGAACGCGACGGGCAGAAAAAAATTGTTGTTGGGCCAAAAGGCGCGGGCCTAAAGGACGTTGGCATGAAAGCCAGAATTGATCTAGAAAAAATGTTGGACACAAAGGTCTATTTAAACCTCTGGGTTAAGGTTAAAAAAAGTTGGTCTGAAAGTGAGCGAGAACTGATTAGCCTTGGTTACACGGATTCATAAAATTGGTTTTTAGCTTGTTATGACACGCGTTAATCAGCAACCAGCTTTTGTGCTTAAAACGTTAGCTTACAAAGAAACTAGTTTTATCAGTCAAGTGTTTAGTAAGGAGCACGGTGTTCTGTCTGTTATTTCCAAAGGTCCGAGGGCAAAAAACTCAAAAAACGGGTCAACTTTTAAGCCCTTTAGGCCTTTGTTGCTTTGTTGGCAAGGTAAGTCCGAGCTAAAAACATTGACACAAGCCGAAGCTTTGGGCGGGCATATTAGTTTGCAGGGAGATGCTTTGTATTGCGGTTTTTACCTCAATGAGCTAATTCTTAATTTTTTGCATGAACATGATCCGCACCCAGTTCTATTTGAAGCATTTAGCGAGACCATGGATTATCTAGCGCATACCAAAGCTATTGAAGCCTGTCTTAGACAATTTGAGAAAGTGCTACTCGAGGAAATTGGCTATGGGCTGGGCTTAGAGAGTGATGCTAAGACGGGTAAAAAGATAGAAGTAGATAAATATTACAGTTATGTAATCGGTGCCGGGGCTGTTGAGGCACAAGAGCTAACAGCCGCAGTAAACAATGCACCTATCTACAAAGGCCAAACGCTTATCAATTTGAATCTTAACTGCTTAACCGAAAAGTCTGAGCTGCGTGAGGCAAAAGCACTCATGCGGCGCCTCATTGACCATCAATTGGATGGTAAAATACTCAAAAGTCGCGAGTTATTTATCTAGGCAAAATTTCTAGACACACTATGAAGAATCCAATTTTATTAGGCGTTAACATCGACCACGTAGCGACACTCAGAAATGCCCGTGGCACCGTTTACCCCTCACCGCTTGAGGCGGCTTTTATTGCCGAAAAAGCAGGTGCAGACGGCATTACTATCCATTTACGCGAAGACCGCCGTCATATAAAAGATCAGGACGTTAAAGAGATTGCTAGCAACATCAATACGCGCTTGAATTTAGAATTGGCGGTCACGGATGAAATGATCGGTATTGCGTGTGGTGTTAAACCCGCTTCCTGTTGTTTAGTGCCTGAAAAAAGAGAAGAGCTTACAACTGAAGGGGGCTTAGATGTAGCTGGTAACTTTAAAAGGTTGCAAGAAGCGTGTACTTCATTAACATCGGCAGACATTTTAATTTCGCCTTTTATTGACCCAGATAAAGAACAAATCGATGCTGTTAAAGAGGCCGGCGCCAAGATGCTCGAATTGCATACAGGTTGTTATGCAGACGCTTTAAACGAACTTGATAAAGAGAAAGAGTTGGCTAGGATTGTAGAGGCCGCTAATTATGCTGCAAGCGTAGGCTTACAAGTTAATGCTGGCCATGGTCTGCATTACACAAACGTACAAGCAATCGCAAAGATCCCCGAAATTATTGAATTGAATATAGGTCATTCAATAATCGCAAAGGCCGTTATGCTTGGCCTGGATGTAGCTGTACGGGACATGATTGGTTTGATGCGCTCAGCGCGTCAAGACTAATGAAAATAGCGCTTGGCATTGAATACGATGGGAGTCGTTACCATGGCTGGCAGCGTCAAAAGAAAACCACTGAGACAATTCAAGAAAAAGTTGAACAATCGCTTTTTATTGTAGCCGATCACCCTGTAACAATAGTGTGTGCAGGGCGGACTGACGCAAGGGTTCACGCATTCGAGCAAGTGGTTCATTTTGAAACAGATAAACACCGTACTGAATATCAATGGGTAAGAGGTATTAATTCAAATTTACCTGCTGATATTTGCGTTATTTGGATGAAAGAAGTGTGCGATGAATTTCATGCGCGCTATTCAGCGGCTGCGCGTTACTACCGTTATGAAATACTGAACCGTTGGGTGAAGTCGGCTTTATCAAGAGATCACGTGACTACTATCTTTCAGCGGCTCGATGAGGAGCGAATGCAAGCAGGCGCTAATTACCTTGTGGGCAAACACGATTTCACCTCATTTCGCGCCCAAGGCTGCCAAGGTAAAAGCCCGATAAAAACCATACATTCAGTTAAAATCAACCGTTTAGATGATAAGATTAGCGTCGATATTATCGCCAATGCTTTTTTGCACCATATGGTTAGGAATATTGTTGGAACGTTACTGCCTGTGGGTCATGGAGAGGCTTCTCCTGGTTGGGTTGAAGAAGTATTAGCAGCCAAAGATCGGTGTAAAGCGGGCGTTACAGCGCGCCCTAACGGCTTATATTTTAAAGGTGCTTATTACCCAAGAAGGTTTGGCATTAAAACCCATCCCGACTTTTTGTTGTTTGAGCATGCAATTGAAGCACCTATTGAATCGAAAGGATTACTACCTGAATGAGAACGCGTGTAAAAATTTGTGGAATAACCCAGCTTGACGATGCGTTATCGTGCATCGAAAATGGTGCGGATGCGCTTGGTTTTGTATTTTATGAAAAAAGCGTACGCTTTATAGATATAGAACAAGCGAGTAAAATAATTAATAAATTACCTCCATTTATCAGTAAGATAGGATTATTTATTAATGCTAATTATGATTATGTTTCCTCTGTTCTGCAAGAAACAGCGATTGATTTATTGCAATTTCATGGCAATGAGGATGAAGTTTTTTGTCAGTCATTTGGCAAACCCTATATTAAAGCGATACGTATGAAGCCTAAAACTGATTTAACTATAGTTGCTGAGCAATACCATTCGGCTAGCGGCTTACTCGTGGATGCGTATGACCCCCAGCAATGCGGTGGTACTGGGCATACCTTTGATTGGAGCGCGCTGCCTAAAGAAAGTACGCACCCCATCATTCTTGCAGGAGGTTTAAACCCCAACAATGTTGCGCAGGCGATTAGTACAACACACCCTTATGCGGTTGATGTCAGTAGCGGCGTAGAAACAAGCAAAGGTGTTAAAGACCATCAACTTATTAAACAATTTATGCAAGAGGTTAGGCGTGTCAGTTAATAAAGAAAGAAAACGAGCAGCAGGGGTTCCTGACTACAGTTTCCCAGATGAACAGGGACATTTCGGTCCTTATGGTGGACTTTTTGTCGGTGAAACTTTGATGGAATCAATTGAAGAGCTCAATGAGGCATATCAAAAGTATATGGTAGATCCTGAGTTTCTTGCTGAGTTAGATGCTGACCTACAGGACTATGTTGGTAGGCCTTCACCACTTTATCATGCTGAGCGCTTAAGTAAGGAGCTCGGTGGCGCGCAAATTTATCTGAAGAGGGAAGACCTTAATCATACCGGCGCGCATAAGGTGAACAATACAATTGGTCAGGTTCTGTTGGCAAAGCGCATGGGTAAAACGCGCATTATTGCCGAAACGGGCGCAGGGCAGCACGGCGTTGCAACGGCTACCGTAGCGGCTCGTTTAGGGCTTGAGTGCGTCGTTTATATGGGTGAAGAAGACATTAAAAGGCAGTCGCCTAATGTCTATAGAATGAAACTGCTCGGCGCTACCGTTGTTTCAGTTACCTCAGGCTCCCGCACACTAAAAGACGCGCTCAACGAGGCTTTACGTGATTGGGTGACCAACATTGACGATACCTACTATATTATCGGTACGGTTGCCGGCCCTCACCCCTACCCAGCGATGGTGCGAGACTTTCAAACCATTATAGGGCGCGAGGCACGCGAACAAATTCTTGAGAAAACAGGTAAATTACCTGACGCGCTTGTGGCTTGCGTCGGCGGTGGCTCCAATGCGATTGGCTTGTTTTATCCTTTTATTGGCGATGATAACGTAGAAATTTATGGCGTTGAAGCGGCTGGTTTAGGCGTTGATACAGATAAACACTCAGCTCCTTTGTGTGCGGGTCGGCCTGGTGTATTGCACGGTAATAGAACCTACCTAATGGCTGATGATGATGGGCAAATTATTGAAACCCACTCAATTTCTGCAGGCCTTGATTATCCTGGGGTGGGCCCTGAGCATTCATGGCTGAAGGATATAGGCCGTGTTGAATACGTTAATATTAAAGATGATGAGGCCTTAAAAGGATTTCATGACTTGACCCGAATCGAGGGAATTATTCCCGCGCTTGAATCCAGTCATGCGGTCGCTTTCGCGCAAAAATTTGCACCGACCATGACGAAAGACCAAACCATTATTGTTAATTTGTCAGGGCGCGGTGATAAAGACATTTTCACCATCGCAAAACTAGAAGGTATCGAGCTGTGAGTCGCCTAGATAAGTGTTTTGAAGGGTTAAGAGAAACAAAGCAAAAGGCTCTAGTTCCTTTTATTACGGCGGGTGACCCAGATGCAGGCTTTACCCTAGCGTGTATGCACAAGATGGTTGACGCTGGGGTCGATATTATCGAACTAGGTGTGCCGTTTTCAGACCCGATGGCCGACGGCCCCGTCATTCAAAAAGCCAGTGAACGCGCGCTCGCAGCAGGGATGTCTCTAAAGGGTGTATTCCAGATTGTTAAGAAATTTCGTATTGAAAATCAATCCACGCCGATTATTCTTATGGGATACTTAAACCCAATTGAATTTATGGGTTACGCGGCTTTTTCTGAACAAGCAGCGGTTGCAGGTGTTGATGGTGTATTGATCGTCGATATCCCGCCAGAAGAAAGCGCAGATTTGCTTGAAGAACTAAAAAAGAACCAATTAGCGTCAATCTATCTTTTAGCACCGACCAGCCCCAAACATCGTATACAACGTGTCGCTGAGATAGCGAGTGGTTATATCTATTATGTATCTTTAAAGGGTGTGACAGGCGCTGGAAATCTTCAGTTGGATGATGTACGTAATAAGTTAGCGGAAATTAAAAAACAAACGAGCTTGCCCCTTGCAATCGGTTTCGGGGTAAAAAGTCCTGAAATAGCCGCTGAAATTGCTAAAATAGGTGATGCGGTCGTGGTCGGCAGTGCATTAATTCAATCTATTACCAATAACCCTGATAATGCTGAAAAAGCGCAGCAGGAAATTTTTAACCTATTAAGCAGTATGCGTACAGCGATGGACGCAGTAACCCAATAAGCAGAGAGTTATTTATGAGTTGGTTTGAAAAGTTAATACCATCAAGCATTCGTATTGATAGTAAAAGCAAAGGCTCCGTACCTGAAGGTTTATGGTGTAAATGCAGTAGCTGCCAAAGTGTTTTATATAGAATGGATCTCGAGCGCAATTTCCATGTGTGCCCCAAATGTGAATTCCACGAACGCTTAACCGGGCGTGCGCGTCTTATTTCTTTTCTAGATAAAGGCAATCAATCAGAAATTGGCGCTAATCTAAAATCCAAAGACCCGCTAAAGTTTAAAGACAGTAAAAAATACAAAGACCGGCTCTCAACGGCCGTTAAAGCAACGGGTGAAAACGATGCGTTAATTGTACTTAAAGGGCACGTTGTTGGCGTAGACCTCGTTGCGGCGGCGTTTGACTTCTCATTTATGGGTGGCTCAATGGGCTCGGTTGTCGGTGAACGTTTTGTACGCGCCGTGAACGCGGCAATAGAGGCGAAAATTCCGTTGGTATGCTTTACTGCAAGTGGCGGTGCGCGTATGCAGGAATCTCTCTTCTCGCTATTCCAAATGGCGAAAACAAGTGCGGCTTTAGCAAAGCTTGCCGAACATAAACTACCTTTTATTTCGATACTAACGGATCCTACTATGGGTGGTGTCTCTGCAAGTTTAGCGATGTTGGGAGATGTTCATATTGCCGAACCGAATGCGTTGGTTGGCTTTGCAGGCCCGCGCGTTATTGAACAAACAGTTAGGGAAAAGCTTCCAGAAGGTTTTCAGCGCAGTGAATTTTTATTAGAGCACGGTGCCATTGATATGATTGTTGACCGTCGTCAACTTCGCGAAACAGTGGCTGATTTGCTGTCTATTTTGCTGCGCAAACCTGCTGTTTCAAAAGAAGGCGAAGTTGTTGATGCGAAGCACGCTTAACCTTTAAGGTATAAAGACCGTTGCCAGCCTCATTAGGTTTATCAAAGGATTCATCCCTTACAAGCTGGTTAGACTGGCAAGAAAAGCTGCACTCAAAAGAGATTGATTTAGGTCTAGAGCGTGTTCGAGGTGTCTATCAAGACCTAAGCAAACTTGGCTCGGCAAATAAAATATTCACTATCAGCGTTGCTGGAACCAATGGAAAGGGTTCGTGCGTAGCCCTACTGGAATCTATATTATTGGCCGCTGGTTATTCCGTCGGCTGCTACACCACGCCACACATACTGTCGTATAACGAAAGAGTTCGCGTCAATGGAGAAGCCGTACCTGACAGTGATCTCGTCACATCTTTTGAGCTAATTAACCACGTACGCAAAGAGACAAGTCTCAGCTATTTTGAATTTGGCACATTAGCAGCACTCGAAATTTTCAAACAAAAGCAAGTTGACGTGCAAATCCTTGAAGTCGGGTTGGGTGGTCGGCTTGATGCGGTGAATATCGTCGATGCAGACGCGGCACTCGTATCGAGTATTGATATTGACCATATCGATTGGCTGGGCGATGACCGCAGTCAAATTGCCGTCGAAAAAGCAGGTATTTTTCGTGCAAAACAGAAAGCCGTTTGTGGAGATATGAATTGCCCTGACTCTTTAGTCGATGTCGCGCGCTCGCTTAAAACAGACCTGCTGATGGCAGGTGTTGATTATTCGGTACAGGTAGGTGATAAAAATTGGCTGCTTGCAAGCGATAAATTTCTAGCCTTCGCGGGTGAATATCCATTACCAAGCCTTAAAGGAGAGCACCAAATACATAACGCGGCGGCTGTTATTAACTTGTTGGCACATACCAATTCGCTATTGCCAGTGACGAAGGCGGATATCGTAAAAGGGTTGGGAGCAGCCAATCTAGCAGGGCGGCTACAACTAATTAATGGTTCCCCGACGGTGTTAATAGATGTAGCGCATAATCCGCAGGCGGCACGCGTATTAGCGCACCATATAAGCAATGAACTTGAATTTGATAATATTTACGCTGTGTTCTCCGTGCTAAATGATAAAGAGCTAGGCGGAGTGATAACCCCACTAGCGGATATTGTTAAGCGTTGGTATATCGCGCCCGTTGAAAGTGTGCGTTCGCAATCGTTAGAAAATATATCAAAAACGATTGCCGATCATTCGCTTGCGCGTTGTTTTAAATTCAAATCTATATATGAAGCGTTTGACCAAGCACGTACCGACGCAGATAAAAATGATTTGATTGTATGTTTCGGTTCTTTTTTAGTGGTAGAAGCTTGTTTAGGAGGGCTATAATGTCCTCACTAAATTCAACATTAAATATCTAATTCGTTTTTATGGAACAAGCCCTAAAGCAGCGACTTATTGGTGCCACTATTCTGATTTCATTAGTGGTTATTTTTGTGCCAATGTTGATTGGGAAAAGCCCAGTTGAAACCGCAAGCCTACCATTAGATATTCCTGCAGCCCCTGATGACCTTGATTCAGACGTGCTGCCATTATTAGACATTGAAACAGAAGTGTTGGCCGAAGTTAAAATCGAAAACAGAGGCAAGTCTGTTGTCGTTGAACAGCCTTCTAAAGAAGAACCTGATAGCGTTGAAAAAAAGCTCGTAGAAGAAAAGCCTGCCGATAAGCGATCAAAAATTGAACCGGTTGTCGTTAAAACTGCGTCTATTCCTAAACCGCCAAAAGCCAAGCCAGTTGTTGGTCTAAAAGCGTGGGTCATTCAAGTCGGTAGTTTTTCTGACTATAAAAATGCAACCAAGCTTGCTGATAGTTTAAAAGTAGCAGGTATGACCGCTTTTGTTGATCCGTCAGAAAGCAAAGGCAAGAAAATATTTAGAGTACGCGTTGGGCCAGAAATTAGTCGCACTAAAGCCGATGCGTTAAAAGACAAGCTTAAGGCAGAACATAAGATTGCCAGCCCAATCGTCGTCCAATACCCGTAGCCAACAACGTAGACTGAAGTGACAGCAAACAGCTTAATTTGGGTCGATTACATCATTATCTCCATAGTGCTCATATCGGCGCTTATTGGTCTTTCCCGTGGGTTTGTTAAAGAAGCACTTTCACTCGGCACGTGGGTTGTTTCTATTTGGGTCGCGGTGCGTTTTAGTCAAGCATCATCGGTATTTTTAATCGACTATATTGAAGCTCCTTCGGTACGTATCGCCGCAGCTTTCGTCGCTTTGTTGCTAATTACCTTGATTATTGGTGCATTGATATCTTATCTAGTTAGCCAGCTAATCGATAAAACAGGCCTTTCGGGTACAGATCGTTTTGCAGGTCTCCTCTTCGGAATAACACGCGGTGTTGTGGTGATGGCGGTGTTGGTTTTATTTGCAGGGTTAACTCCTTTGCCTCAAGACCCTTGGTGGGTTGAGTCAGCGCTGATAGGGCCTTTTCAAGAGCTATCCGTTTGGTTAAGGGAACAAATTCCCGAAGGTATTTCAGAGTATTTTTCTTATTAATAAAATAGTGAAGGTCGATTAAAAATGTGTGGAATTGCTGGTGTTGTAGCCCATCAAAACGTTAATCAGGAATTATACGAAGCGCTTACTGTGCTTCAACATCGAGGGCAAGACGCCGCAGGTATAGTCACGTGCGAGGGCAGTCAGCTGCATCTGCGTAAAGCCAACGGTTTAGTTCGCGACGTTTTCCGCACAAGCCATATGATGGAGTTAACGGGCAATATGGGTATTGCTCATACGCGTTACCCAACAGCGGGCTGTTCCAGTTCTGCCGAGGCGCAACCGTTTTATGTCAATTCGCCTTTTGGTATCACCTTGGCACACAACGGTAACCTGACCAATGCTGAAGAACTAAAGCAGCAATTGTTTGTGCAAGATCAGCGCCATATCAACACCAATTCAGACTCTGAGATTCTGCTCAATATCTTTGCCCATGAATTACAACGCTTGGGCAAACTTAAATTGAATGAGAAAGATGTATTTAAAGCCGTTGCAGCCGTGCATAAGCGGTGTGAGGGTGGTTATGCCGTCGTCGCGATGATTACAGGCTTTGGTGTAGTAGGTTTTCGTGACCCTAACGGTATTCGCCCGATTTGTTTTGGTTTGCGCGAAACGGATAAAGGGAAAGAATACATGCTTGCATCCGAGTCGGTTGCTTTGGATGCTCAGAATTTTAAATTAGTACGAGATATCGCACCGGGCGAAGCCGTCTTTATAAAAAAAGGCGGCGTTATTCATACGAAGCAATGTGCCGAAAACCCACGCTTAACGCCGTGTATTTTTGAATATGTCTATCTAGCGCGCCCAGATTCAATTATCGACAACGTCTCCGTATATAAATCGCGGTTACGTATGGGTGAGAAGCTGGCCGATAAGATTATGCGTATTAACCCGGATCACGATATAGACGTGGTGATTCCGATTCCAGACACCAGCCGAACATCGGCGCTGCAACTCGCTAATATGCTGGATGTGAAGTATCGAGAAGGCTTTATCAAGAATAGATACATTGGTCGTACCTTTATTATGCCTGGACAACAGGAGCGTAAAAATTCGGTCAGGCGTAAACTCAACGCGATTGATTTAGAGTTTAAGGGCAAAAACGTATTGCTGGTGGATGATTCTATTGTACGTGGAACAACGTCCGGCCAGATCATTAAGCTTGCGCGGGAAGCGGGTGCAAACAAAGTGTATTTTGCCTCAGCTGCACCGCCCGTGCGTTATCCCAACGTATACGGGATTGATATGCCTGCAGTGGATGAGTTAGTCGCTCACGATAGAACTGAGGAAGAGATTGAGCAAGCTATTGGTGCGGATTGGCTTATTTATCAAGACCTCGATGATTTGTTTGAATCGGTTAAAAAGCGCAACCCAGAAATCGTCGATTTTGACGCAGCGTGCTTCAATAAAAAATATGTAACGGGTACAGTGAGTGATGAATACCTCGCGAAACAAGGCTTGGCTAGATCAGATGATCAGAAAGCGGGGAACGAATTAGACCAAACTGTCATCGAGCTACACAATACGAATTAAATCTAAAAAGGCCTAAGAATGTCAGATAAAGATTGCCAACAGTACGCAATAGAAACCCAAGCTATTCGCGCGGGCCAACACAGAACGCCAGAAGGGGAGCAGAGCGACCCTATCTTTCCGACCTCCAGTTATATATTTGATAGTGCCGCAGAGGCCGCTGGACGTTTTTCAGGAAAAATACCCGGCAACATCTATTCACGTTTCACCAACCCCACCGTTAGGGCGTTCGAGCAACGCTTAGCCATTATGGAAGGCGCAGAACGCGCTATGGCCACCTCATCAGGTATGGCCGCCATTAATACCGTTTGTTTGGGTTTATTAAGCGCAGGCGATCACGTCGTCTGCTCGCGTAGTGTGTTTGGTAATACCACGTTAATGTTCAAAAACATCATGCAGCGCTTCGCTATTGAAACAACATTCGTAGATTTAGATGATATAACAGCGTGGCAATCCGCTATTAAACTGAATACTAAATTTTTATTCTTAGAAACGCCATCAAACCCACTCGGTACCTTGGCGGATATTAAGCAATTAGCAGACTTGGCGCATGCTCATAATGCCCTATTGATTGTGGATAACGTCTACTGCACGCCCGTTTTACAAAAACCTTTGGCATTGGGTGCTGACTTGGTCGTGCATTCGGCCACTAAATACTTAGACGGGCAGGGGCGTTGTATTGGCGGTGCAATCGTCGGTAATGATGCGCTAATTGAAGAAAAGCTCTACCCGATACTTAGAACAGCAGGCCCAACGATGAGCCCGTTTAATGCTTGGGTCTTCCTAAAAGGCATGGAAACACTATCGCTACGCATGGAAAAACATTGCCAGAACGCGCTAGAAATCGCACAATGGCTAGAGCAACAAGCTGGCGTAGAAAAAGTCCACTACACAGGGCTATCTGGTCACCCACAGCACGAGCTAGCTAAGCAGCAACAAAGGGGCTTTGGTGGAATCGTAAGCTTTGAAGTAAAAGGCGGGCAAGCAGGTGCATGGGAAGTGATTGATTCAACGCAAATGATATCAATTACCGCCAACTTAGGCGACGTTAAGAGCATGATTACGCATCCATCTACAACAACGCACGGGCGTTTAACGGATGATGAGCGTAGTAAAGCGGGTATAAAAGCATCGTTAGTTAGGTTAGCGGTAGGGCTAGAGAATGTGGGTGATATTAAGGCTGATTTAGCAAATGGCTTGAAGCTGGGTTAAGCAACACAAGTTAATTCCCTCTTTGCTCTTTATTATCGTATTACAGAGAATTATTGTCCATGTAAGTTAGAAAATTACAGGGAATTTTTATTCCCCTTAACAACTAGTTAGGTCTGCGCCGCTTCGCGCTCCGTCTAACAAGTGACTGTGGTTAAAAGTCAACTTTTTAAGCTAAATTCTCATCCCAAGCAGTGTTGTTTTTAACCATTGTATTCAAGATGGTTATTAGCCGTCTCATACAGGCAA
>LWTN01000232.1 GCA_002101225.1 Cycloclasticus sp. symbiont of Poecilosclerida sp. M
GGGTTTTGAATACATCATCCCTACAGCGATGTACAACACGCTGCCTGAAGAGGAAAAAAAGTACTGGCACTATCATTTAACAGAATTGCCTCGTGCTAAAGCGACTTTCCCAGACTTAACAGCTGAAGAAGGCGCAAAACTTCTACCTATCGTTAACGAAACATATGGCAAAGTTGTTTACTTCAAAAAGCCGCATGACGAGTTACCTTTAGGCGAACCCTACATCTTGATTGTTCAAGATATGCCTGAGCAAGACTAAGGTTACGCAATAGATTTTTATGAGAGACCCCTCTCGACACCTAACCTACGGTAGGCTTGCCTGCCGTAGGTATTTTTTTATAATGAAGCGGCTAACAGCACTGCTTCTTTTTGCATGGGCAACCACCCTTAGTGCAAACCCTTTGCTTGGGCTACCTGCACTGGAGATTCCCGCCAACAATCCGCAAACGCCAGAAAAAATAGCCTTAGGAAAAAAGCTATTTAACGACGTTCGATTTAGCTCAACCGGCACCATCAGTTGTGCCAGCTGCCATCACAGCAATAATGCATTTACCGATGGCCAAGCTAAAGCTATCGGCATTGAAGGACTCGTTGGCAAAAGAAATTCACCCACTCTGGTAAATGCCGCCTACTTATCATCTTTGTTCCATGATGGAAGAGCCGCTTCACTTGAAGAGCAAGCGCTTGAACCGCTCACCAACCCAGTTGAACACGGCCTAAGCGACCACGCAGAAATTTTAAACGTCATACGCAGCGACATAGATTACTTAAATGGCTTTCTAACGACTTACGGAATAACCGTAGGAAAAATCAACATCGACCACGTAACAAAAGCCATCTCAAGCTTTGAACGAAGCCTTATCGCTGGGAATTCACGGTTTGATCAATACCTATTCGGTAGTAAGCGTAACGCGCTATCAGTAAGCGAAGCGCGCGGTTTAAGAATATTCAGGCGTAAAGCCAACTGTGCAAACTGTCACGAAATTAGCTGGGATAACGCCTTATTTACCGACAACCGTTTTTACAATATCGGCGTAAGTTTCGATTCTTTACGCGCCGTCTTACCCGAATTTTTAGCTCAGTTAGAGAAAAGCCGAACGGATGCGGTTGCCAGCTTAAACGAACAACAAAAATCAGAATTAGGCCGATTTGCTGTCACTCAGCAACTTAAAGATATTGGCGTCTACAAAACACCCACGCTTCGCAATATCGCCCTCACTGCACCCTATATGCACGATGGTAGCTTTAAAACTCTAAGGGAAGTCGTAGATTATTACGACAAAGGCGGAAAGAAAAACAAATTTCTAAACCCTGCCATATTTCCACTGCACCTAACAGAACAAGAAAAAGACGACTTGGTGGCTTTTATGGAGTCTTTAACGAGCCCCGAACTTTAATCCAAAAAATAACCCTCCAGTTTGGGCTTTATTGACTCATTAACAAAAATTGTGTCAATAGTAGAAATACAACACTAGATATAGTGTTGTGTGGACCCGACACAATCCAACTTGTGTATACTGAAAACAATGTATAGCATACACAAAATAAGTTGTGTAGGATTTAGTACATATAAATGAGCATACAATATCAACAAAACTTCCCCCCCTCAAGAACTCAAGTTAGAGTCAGTAGTCGCTCTGATCGGAAGAGCAAATGCTTGTCTATCTAGATATGACGGCCTGCTGGAGAGCTTAGTTAATCCTGAAGTACTGCTATCTCCTTTGGTGATGAAAGAGGCAGAGCTATCCTCACGAATCGAAGGTACAATTGCAACAGCAAATGAAGTCTATCAACAGCAAGCAGGTGAGCGGTTTGAACCTGAGAAAAGTGCGGATATTCATGAGATTCTAAACTACAGAAGCGCTCTGCGAACTGCCGGACAGATGCTAGGTTCGAATTCATTTACACTGCATCTGCTTAGGCAAATGCATCAAAACCTTATGCAAGGAGTACGTGGTGCTGATAAAAACCCAGGTAAGTTCAGAGAAACACAGAACTGGATAGGGCCGCGCGGCTGCGCCATAGAGCAGGCCACATATGTTCCTCCCTCTCCAATTGCCTTGCATGGGCTGCTGGGACAGTTATTAGAATTCGCAAATAACCATGACGATTCTTTGGACCCAATCGTTCAGGCCGCCATCATTCATGCACAATTTGAACTAATACACCCTTTTGATGATGGAAACGGGAGAATTGGTAGAATTTTAATCCCGCTATTTCTAGTAAAGACAGGCAGTATAGTAAGCCCATCACTATATATAAGCAGTTATTTAGAAACCCATCGTGATGAATATTACCAACGATTAGAAAATATTTCGATAAATGGAGACTGGTTAGGCTGGATAAAATTTTTCCTAACAGCTGTAGTTAACCAATCCGAAAACAACCTAATTCTCGTTAGAAAAATAAACGAATTGTATGAGCGAAAAAAGAGGGAAATTTCTGACCTACTTCATTCGGACCAAGGGATATATATTTTAGACCTGTTATTTGACACTCCCGTATTTCGAGCAAACGAACTACATAGGCGCCTAAATATTCAACGGCAAAGAGCGGCTCAATATATTCGAGCACTCAAAAATTCGGGCATCATCACTGAAACTCGCCCTTCGAGTGGTAGCAGGCCTGCACTACTGTCTTTTGATGACCTTTGGAAAATAACTGACCGCCAATAAAAATTAATGAGCCACCATCATTGCAAAACCAGATAACAAGACACCCGCTCCGAGCCCTGACAGCAATCTCTACGCTTTTCCTACTAACGAAGCTTTTGCCGTAAGCACCGCTTGCTTAACCTGCTCTGGCGCTGTGCCGCCGATATGATTGCGCGCTGAAACCGAGCCCTCTAAGGTCAACACGTCAAACACGTCATTTGTTATTTCAGGCGAGAACCCTTGCAGCTCTTCGAGTGATAGTTCGGATAAATCACGCTGCGTTTCTACACCCAAGCGAACGGCTAGGCCAACAATTTCATGTGCATCGCGAAACGGTATGCCTTTGCCCACCAAAGAGTCGGCCAAATCGGTAGCGGTTGAAAAGCCTTGTTTAGCCGCTGCATACATGGCGTCTTTATTGGCTTTAATATTCGGCACCATATCGGCAAATGCGCGTAGCGAACCCAAGACCGTATCAACGGTATCAAAAATGGGTTCTTTATCTTCTTGATTATCTTTGTTGTACGCCAAAGGCTGAGACTTCATCAGCGTTAAAAGCGACATTAAATGCCCATAAACACGACCTGTTTTACCACGCACGAGCTCAGGCACGTCTGGGTTTTTCTTCTGCGGCATGATCGATGAGCCAGTACAAAAGGCATCAGGCAACTGAATAAAGTCATACTGCGCACTCGTCCACAGTACGATTTCTTCTGAGAAGCGCGACAGGTGCATCATAATAATTGATGCCGCTGAGCAAAATTCAATCGCAAAGTCACGATCACTCACCGCGTCTAATGAATTATTAGATGGGGCGTCAAAACCCAACAGCTTTGCGGCATATTCACGGTCTATCGGATAGCTAGTACCCGCTAACGCAGCAGAGCCTAAAGGCATAATATTAGTTCGTTTAGCGCAATCTTCTAACCGCTGTGCATCGCGCGTTAGCATTTCAAACCACGCCATTAGATGATGCCCAAAGGTAACCGGTTGCGCCACTTGTAAATGGGTGAAGCCGGGCATTATCGTATCGTGATTTTTTTCTGCCAACTCAAGCAAGCCTGTTTGCAGGCGCTTTAACTCGGCTCGCACGAGGGCGATATGTTCACGCATGAACAGGCGTATATCCGTTGCTACTTGGTCGTTACGCGAGCGGCCCGTGTGTAATTTTTTACCCGCTACGCCAATTTTATCGGTTAAGCGCGCCTCTATGTTCATGTGTACGTCTTCTAACGCAACTGACCACGCAAAGTCGCCGCGGTTAATGTCATCCAAGATATCGGTCAAGCCCGTTACGATTTGTTGACACTCTTGTTCTGTTAACAACCCCACGTGTTGTAGCACTTTGGCATGCGCGATTGAGCCTTGAACATCATATGGCGCAAGACGTTTATCAAATTGCACAGAGGCGGTAAACGCCTGCACAAAGGCGTCTGTGCCTTCGGTAAAACGGCCACCCCATAATTTATTTTGTTCGTCTGATGACATGATGCGTATTGGTTTTGTTAAAACGTTGTATAACGCCTATTATATCATTGAAGATAAACGCACACAGCTGAAATGGACTATCGAACATGCGCGACGGCAGCACGCTAAAACATCAACACTTTTTGCCCGACTTTTGTCGGCTTGAGGCGGTGTTTTATACAACGCTGATTGCGCAATTATTAGCTATTTTGCTCGCTTTAAATACCAGCTTACACCAAGGTGGTTTTTGGCTGGCGCTGGCGCTGAACGGCCTCTTTATATTGTGGGTTGCGCTTATTTCTGCTGGCGTTATTTGCATGAGCAAAAAATGGATAACCGACTGGCGAGCCGTTAACGCTGGCCTGTTTGCCTTTGCTGCAATTAATGCATCCACCCTCTTGCTGACGTGGGTCGTAACGGATTTATTACCTCATTTTAACTTTATGCTCGCACCTCAATTTAACGGTAACGCGTACCTTAAACACCTTTCGATGAGCAGCATCGTTAGCGCAATTATATTGCGCTATTTATATATGCAACACCAATGGAAGAAACAAACCAAAGCGGAAGCCGAGGCGACCTTAGACGCGCTACAAGCGCGCATGCGACCGCACTTTCTTTTCAATAGCTTAAACACCATCGCCAGCTTAACACGCGAAAACCCTGCGTTGGCCGAAACTTTAACAGAGGATTTATCCGAGCTGTTTAGGGCCAGCATGCAAGCTTCTGGGCGGATGGTTCGTTTTTCACAAGAGCAAGCCTTGACGCGGCAATATTTAAATATTGAGCAAACACGCTTGGGCGAACGACTACAGGTTAATTGGGAAACAGATAGCGTGCCAGACGACGCGCTTATTCCACCGCTTAGTTTGCAACCACTCGTTGAGAACGCCGTTTATCATGGCATTGAACCTTGTGAGGGGAAAAGCTTACTTACCATTAAAGGTTCGTTGATAAAAAATAAGATTACGCTTTCCATTCAAAACCCCATCGCCGAGCAACAAGCCGCGCGAAAAGGAAACCACATTGCCATTGAAAATCTTAAGCTGCGTTTGCAAAGCTGCTTCCCAGATCAAAGCGACCTTGGCTTTAGTATTGCGGATGAGGTTTATCAAGCCCAAGTACGTTTCCCTTACCACCAAAAACAACCGTAAGCCACTCGTTAAAAATGAAAATTTTAATTGCAGACGACGAACCACTCGCTAGACAACGATTAAAAAGAATGGTGGGCGAAATTTCTTCCGACTATGTCGTTTGTGCTGAAGCCGAAAATGGCCTACAAGCATTGAACTTTTGCCACGATAGCCCTATAGATTTAGCCCTGCTAGATATTCGTATGCCCGTTATGGACGGCTTACAGGCCGCTGTTGAAATCAACAAGGCATCGGCCAAAACCGCCATCATCTTTGTCACGGCCTTTGATGCACACGCGCTGGAGGCGTTTGATAGCCAAGCCATAGACTATCTACTTAAACCCGTGAAAAAGCAGCGCCTACAACAGGCTTTAGAAAAAGCCCAACGTTCTAGCTCGGCGGACACTGAGCAAGTTTCAACCATTGGCCAAGACCTTATGGCGCCTCGGCAGCACCTTTGTGAACACTCACATTCCGGTATTCGCGTCATTAATTCAGCTGATATACTTTGTTTTAAGGCGGAGCAAAAGTACGTGACCGCTCAAGCAGCCAGCTCATCTATTTTACTCAGCGAGTCGCTTCAATCCCTTGAACACGAATTTGCTGAACACTTTACCCGCATTCACCGTAATGCCCTCATTAGAATTGACGCCATACGATTATTAAAGAAAGCGGGGCAAGGCCAGCAGCAGTTGTTTCTTAATGGTATAGACAAGCCCATTGAGGTTAGTCGTCGGCACTTGGCGGGGTTGAGAAAGCTTGTTAACGAAATTCGCTGATCCGACCGCTACTGGTATAATTTTCTAATTCACATCAAACGTTAAGAGTATGACACTAATTAGAATTGCAACCCGCCGTAGCCCGCTGGCTTTATGGCAAGCAGAACACGTTGCCGAACGCCTACAAAAGGCCCACCCAGATGTGTCCGTTGAGCTGGTCAAAATGACGACCACAGGCGATAAAATTCTAGATACACCGCTGGCTAAAATTGGCGGCAAAGGTCTATTTGTAAAAGAACTAGAGCACGCTCTGTTGAATGGTACGGCTGATTTGGCCGTTCACTCGATGAAAGATGTCCCTGCAAAGTTGCCAGAGGGCCTTTCAATCGAGGCGATTTTAAACCGTGAAGACCCACGCGATGCCTTTGTTTCTAACAAGCACGATTCAATTGAAGACTTACCAAAAAACGCGACGATTGGAACCTCCAGCCTTCGACGCCAATGCCAGTTGCTTGAGCAACGACCCGACTTGAACATCAAGCCTTTACGAGGTAATGTTAATACCCGTTTGAAAAAGTTAGACGATGAAGAATACGACGCCATTATTTTAGCCAGCGCTGGGCTCATTCGTTTAAATTTTAACGAGCGAATTAAAATTTCGATCCCCGTTCGCCAATCTATTCCCGCCATTGGGCAGGGCGCCATTGGTATCGAGTGCCGTTTCAACGATGATGACACACAACAACTTATCGCTTGCTTACACGATGCTACAACCACCCAACGCGTAACTGCAGAGCGCGCAATGAACCTGACCTTGGAAGGTGGCTGCCAAGCGCCTATTGCAGGCCACGCAAAAATCAAAAACAATGTGCTCGGGTTGACCGGCTTAGTCGCTGAACCGGATGGAACGTTAGTGTTACGCGAATACCTTGAGGGCTCGGTAGAGGACGCACAAAAAATCGGCGTCACTGTCGCCGAGCGGCTACTGAAAAAAGGCGCGAAAGAAATTTTAGGAAAACTATACGGCTCTCACGACGTGTGAAAAACAAAAGCATTAATGTCCTAGTTACACGCCCCCGCGAGCAAGCAAAAAGCCTGTGTGAAAAGCTAACGGCTAAAGGCTTTACCCCCATACCTTATCCCACCATTGAAATCGTACCTGCGAAATTAAACGAAGACTCACGACTACAATTAAAAGCTTTAGACGCCTATCACGCACTCATTTTTATTAGCGCAAACGCAGCGCTTCAAGCTGACAACGCTGTAGCGGGCCAATGGCCAAATTTTACGGCCAAGGTCGTCGCATTAGGCTCTAAGACCGAACAAGCTATCGAAGACTTAGGCATTAAAGTCGACCTCGTGTCCAAACCCCCATTTAGTTCCGAGCAGCTACTTTCTGACTTTCCTGAATCACTCGAAGGACAGCGAATTTTAATTATTAAGGGTGAGGGCGGGCATGAACTTTTAGCTGATGAGCTAACCAGGCGCGGCGCATCTGTTCAATCTGCAGATGTCTATAGACGTGTTTTACCAAAGCCTGTTAGCCCAATCCCACCTCATTCCATCGATTACCTGACGGTTACAAGCCAGTTGTCGCTTGAAAATTTCTTTGCTCTGTATCCGGGTGATACCGATGAAGTTAAGAAACAAGCCTGCTTTGTCGTCTTCAGTCAGCGTTTGGCTGAACACGCATTTGAGCTAGGCTGTGAGCACGTTATTACCACACAGCAAGCAGACGACGAGGGTCTTATCGATGCAATCGTACGCGCAGAAAAATAACTGCTGTTTTTTCTTATCCTTTCAGACACCCAGCGATATACTAATTACTCGTAACCTGGACGTTCAAAGCAACAAGGCTTGAGACTTAACGATGACAAACAAGCAAAAACATATACCCGCGACCCCTAAAGTAGAAGACAGCAAGAGGGCACCTATAAGCGAGCCTACGAAAAAAAGCCCACCCGCAAAAAAAGCAGTACCGGCAGCCAGCACAAAAAGCTCATCTGGCCTAAGTTGGTTTGCAGTCATCCTCTCACTTTCTATAGCCGGGTTAGGTGCTTTTATTTATATAAATTTTCAACAACAACTGGGAGCTTTGAAGCAAAAAAACGAGCAGAGTGTAAGAAAGTATAAAAGCGCATCCGACCAAGCTAAAAAAGACCTAACCGAACAGTTACAAGCCTACGAAAAACTATCCAGTGAAAAATTAGACCTTCTGCAAGAGCAAGTTGGCAAAAACAAACGCCAATGGTTAATTGCTGAAGCTGAGTACTTAGCTAGCCTTGCCAATTCCCGATTACGCTTAGCTAATGACATCAACACAGCCGTTGTGGCACTTAAAGCCGCCGACCAGCGCCTTAGAAAAAATGGCGACCCATTAACCTTCCCCGTACGCGAACAAATCGCCAAGGAGTTGAGCGACCTTGCAAGCACCGAGCTACCCGACATTATTGGTCTGTCTGCTAAAATCATCGCGCTTGAAGCCACTGTTGGACAGTTAAAAATTAGCACGCTACATACCGAAATCGCAAAAACTAAAAAAGGCACTAAAAACAAAGTCGACGCTCAACCACTGCCTAAAAATATCGAAGAAACGCTGAGAGATGCTTGGAAAAACTTCAGTAAACTGATTGTTATTCGTCGTCATAACCAGTCTTTATCTGCCTTGATGGCGCCTGAACAAGTCGAGCTTATTCGGAAAAGTCTTGCCCTAAAACTGGAAGGTGCACGCATTGCACTCATCACCCATGACCAAGCTTTATATAGCGCAAACTTAGCGCTTGTAGCCAAATGGATCGAAGATTACTTTGATACCGACAACGCGCCGGTAAATGCCGCTATTAATCAAATAAAAGAGTTAGAAAAAACCAGAATTACTTACCAGCTCCCTGACATCAGCTTATCTTTAAAGATGCTGCGTGAGTTACCCGTGCTGAAACTTGGCAATGGCGTAACATCGAATTCAGCGCCCTAAGATACCCATATGAAGATTATTTTACTGTTCGTCATTGCGCTGGGAGTCGCCACTGGGCTCGCCTACCTTATTCACCTTGACCCGGGGTTTGTTTTAGTTACCTATGGAGTCTGGTCACTAGAAACGTCTTTAGCCGTTTTTTTATTTGTCATTGTGGTGTCTTTTTTTGGCCTATACCTTGCCCTGTGCACGGCTTTTAACGTCAAACGTTTGCCGGGGAAGTTAAACTCATGGAACAACAGCCGCAGACAACTCACAGCCCACTCTAGACTCACAAAAGGCCTGCTCGATTCTGCTGAAGGCAATTGGGCTCGTTCGGAGAAATTACTCACTAAATATGCGGCACACAGCGAAACCCCCTTATTAAATTATTTAAGCGCCGCGCACGCTGCTCAATCACTGGGCGCTTATGACCGTCGCGACGCCTATTTGCTTAAAGCAGGAGAAGTGGTGCCTGACCGGGCTAAAACCATTCACTTAACCCGCGCCAAATTACAATTCGCAGCGGGACAATACGAACAGTCCTTAGCAACCGTTAAACAATTAGTTGAAGTATCACCTAAACACCCGATTGCCTTGATGTTGCTGATAAATGTTTATGCAAAACTAGGCGACTGGGAAGCACTCTATAAGGTACTTCCTAGTATTAAAAAGAATGACAAAATTCGCGCTGGAGATTGGCAGTCACTAGAAAAACAAGCGACTCTCAAATTGCTATCCAACCCACCATCAACACCCGAATTAAATTTAGATATCATTTGGAACAACTTAGACAAACAGCAGAAAAGTGAATCGGATTTCCTTTCTATATACGCCAAAGAAAAAATCAAACAGGGTGAAAGCCGTTCGGTTGTTGAGCCCTTACTCAAGGCAATAAAGTCGAATAACGACACTGATTTAATATCTCTTTATAGTCAGCTTTATATAGACGCGAGCCAAAAAATTAAACATCTAGAAAAATGGCTTCAAACTCAACCTAACAACGTCGATTTACTAAATGTTTTAGGCGCGTGTTATTTGCAGCAAAAATTGTGGGGTAAGGCACAACAAACCTTGCAGCACAGTATTGATGTACACGCGACGAGTAAGTCTTACTTACTGCTCGGTCGTTTGCATGAAGAACAAGGCGTTACCCCAGACAAATCTGGCGAGCTTTATCGCCTTGGATTGGAGCTTTCTGACATTTCTAAAGCCTTAGAGGCCAGCCCTAAATCAGTCTATGCCAAGCGCTGACCATATTTCATCTACACGAGCCTTAACAGACGAGTCCATCACAATGGTCCTGCCCCATTCTCTATCCGTTTCACCTGGCAGTTTATTGGTAGCATCCATACCCATCTTGGAACCCAATCCCGACACGGGAGAGGCAAAATCCAGATAATCGATAGGCGTATTTTCAATTAAGCTGATATCTCTTGCCGGGTCTACGCGCGTTGTAATCGCCCAAATCACCGACTCCCAATCACGTACGTCAACGTCATCATCCGTTACGATGATAAACTTGGTATACATGAACTGCCGCAAGAATGACCAGATGCCGAACATCACACGCTTTGCGTGCCCTGGGTATTGCTTCTTCATGCTGACAATGGCCATACGGTATGAGCAGCCTTCAGGCGGCAAATAAAAATCAACAATTTCAGGAAATTGCTTTTTAAGAATGGGCGTAAACACTTCGTTTAGCGCCAAGCCTAAAATAGCTGGCTCATCGGGTGGCTTACCCGTATAGGTTGAGTGATAGATGGGGTCCTTTCGATGGGTGATTCGCTCAACGGTAAAAACCGGAAAACTTTCCACCTCGTTGTAATAACCTGTGTGGTCGCCAAACGGGCCTTCTTCGGCCATTTCATTGGGATAGATATAGCCTTCCAACACGATTTCTGCGCTCGCGGGTATGTTTAAATCATGCGTGATGCATTTCGCCACCTCGGTTTTTGAGCCTCGTAGCAACCCGGCAAATCCATATTCTGATAAGGCGTCTGGTATCGGTGTAACGGCCGCAAGAATGGTCGCAGGATCTGCACCTAACGCTACCGCGACAGGGAAAGGTTCCCCGGGGTGTTTTGCTTGCCATTCCTTCAGGTCTAAGGCGCCACCTCGGTGCGCTAACCAACGCATAATCACCTTATTTTTTCCTATAACTTGCTGGCGGTAAATCCCTAAGTTTTGCCTTTCTTTTTCAGGGCCCTTGGTCACCACAAGCGGCCATGTAATCAGGGGCGCCACATCCTCGGGCCAACAGGTTTGTATAGGAATTGTTGATAAATCAACTTGATCTCCTTCACATATAACCTGCTGACAATTAGGTTTCTTAACCTGCTTGGGCGCCATATTTAAAACTTGCTTATAAATCGGCAACTTATCCCACGCGTCTTTCATACCTTTTGGCGGCTCGGGTTCTTTTAGCGTTGCGAGTACTTCACCTACTTCTCTAAGCGCTCCTAACGAATCTGCACCCATCCCCATAGCGACTCTTTCTGGGGTTCCAAATAAATTACCCAACACTGGCATGTCGTAACCCTTTGGGTTTTCAAACAATAGAGCAGGGCCTTTTTGCTTTAGTACGCGGTCACATATTTCTGTCATTTCCAAATGCGGATCGACCTCTTGGCTAATGCGTACTAGCTCGCCTTTTTTCTCAAGCTTATTAATAAAATCACGTAGATCTTTATAATTCATCTTTTATCCGTATTTAAATATAGATTGTTTCGTTAGTCTGCTTTGGTGACGTTAGAGCAAGAAAATATACATTTATATCGCTTTGAACGATACCATATTGACCAGCATTTTTTGTACAATTGACTTATGAATTACGACATAACCCTTGATGTAACAGGTTTAAACTGCCCCTTACCTTTACTGCGATTAAAACAACTTTTGCCACAAGTAAATCCGGGTGAAGTAATCCAAGTACTCGCGACTGACCCCGCAGCTCACTTAGACCTTGGCGTGTTTATCAACCATTCTAGCCATGAAATGTTACTGCATGAACGTAAGGGTGACGTGCAACTTTTCTACATTCAAACATCGGCAGATAAATAGTTCTACCTACTATATAGCCCAATAAAAAAGGCGCTCAATGAGCGCCTTTTTAAACGATATGGAATCTTATTCGCCTGTATCATAGTCTAACTGAGGCTCTAAGAATTTCTCATAACCCTTCAACATGAATTCCCAGTACAACAGGGGTAACCCAATTGTTTTGGTATACCACATAAGAGTTGACTCTTCGTTTGGCCTAGCTATATACGGCATGGTCGGCGTTACTTTTCCGCCATAAATGAACTCTGCCATCAGCACCTTACCGCGTGCTGTTGTCAGCGGGCACGAACCATAGCCATTATATGTTTCTTCAATCGCCTTGCCGTCCATCAAGTTTTTAATGTTTTGCACAACCGTTGGCGCTTGCTTACGCACCGCAGCGGCCGTTTTTGAATTTGGTGTCGAACACGCGTCACCTAAGCCAAATACGTTTGGGTATTTAACGTGCTGCATTGAGTTTTGATGCACACCAACGTAGCCCGCATCATTTGAAACAGAAGACCCGTGTAGGAAGTCAGGCGTTTTTTGGTGAGGCGTGACATGGATCATGTCGTAGTCCAATTCTTTAATTTCACCTTTGTTATCGCCATCGACCACTTCGAATGTCGCTTTTTTTGCTTTGCCGTCAATTTTCGTTAACTTATGCAACAAATCTTTATGGATACCGTATCTATCAGCGATGACAGAAAGCTGTTTTGCAAAGTAGGGAACCCCAAACATGCCAGGGCCTGGATTAGTAAAGTGCACATCGCAGTCAGCTAACATCCCTTTACCTTTCAAGTAATCAGCCGCTAGGTAAGCAATTTTTTGAGGTGCGCCTGGGCATTTGAAAGGAAGGGGCGCCTGTGTGAAGAACAGCTTGTCGCCTTTCTTCGTATTTTGTATGCATTTCCATGTGTACTCTGTGTACTCGGGAGAATAATTAGTACAAACTCCGCCTTTACCAATCGCGTCTTTCAAACCTTCAATTGCATCCCAATCCAGCACTAAGCCAGGGCACACGACGAGGTAGTCATAAGTAATTTTATCGCCGTTTGCTAATTCAACGCTGTTGTTTTCTGCATCGATATTCGTTGCAGCTTGTTGAAACCAGTCAACCCCATTTGGGATTAAACTTGCCATTCTTCGACGTGTTTTAGCTAATGAATAACAGCCGCCACCCACGAGGGTAAACGCAGGTTGGTAGTAATGGTTGTCTGCAGGGTCAACAATGGCAATATTCAAACTTTTGCCTTCTGCGTGTCGCTTTAAGCTCGCTGCAACTGTGATGCCCGCAGCGCCACCGCCTATAATTAAAATTTGATGATGTAAATTAGCCACCGTCTTCTCCTTGTTAATTTATTTATTTTTTTAAGCCACCAGATACTATACTAAGTTTTCTCCATACAAAACAAGCTTTTAAGCCGTTAGCTAGATTTTTTAAGCATGAAAGGTAATATTTATATAATAAATAATTATATTAACGCTTAACGTTCAGCCTAAAACCTCCGTGCCGCTCTCTTTGCTTAGCATCTGCACGCTTGCCGCCCATTATCATTGCATATAAAAAGCAAATTAAAGCAATCACCGCAAGAACGCCGAGCGTCCACATCGGGAATGGATACCCATCTTGCGCATTAAGCTCTTCATTTTCGTCCTCCAAGCGCTTAATATTGACATTCCCCGCTCTTACTTTTTCAGTCAACTGAGCCAGTTGTTGAGCTTTCGTATCTAGCAACACAAGCTTAAGGTCCCCCGTCGATGCGTTTAATGCCTCGATTCCTGCCTGCCCTGCAGAAGGTAAGGCCGCAGCCGTTGCCTTTTCAGTAATTTTGTTTTGATTTTTTAACGCTGTTGCATGCTTGCTTTCGAGGAGCTTATATTTATTTTGTAATACTAACAAACGAGCGCTTTCAGCCTTCAGTGAGCGTTTTAGTTCTCCCTCAGATTGCTTTAACTGTTTCATTTCAGTTTGGCGATCTACAGCCACTGCCGCCCCTGTTTTCGAATTTTTAAGTGCATCATCAAGCGCTTTTTGCACACTGCCCCCGCTCGCAGATTTTTGTCCTTTCAAGGCTGCATCGAGTTCTTCTTGCAACCTACGGTGTTTACTTTGTAAGGATAATAGTCTTGAATTTGCAGGTTTATCATCTGTAAGGAAGTGCTTTTCAACCCAACCTTTTTTTCCGTCAACCATCTGGATTTGCACGTAGCCGTTATTCTCTTCTAACATCTCAACAGGCGTGCCACTTGAGAGTAACGGCAGTGGCTCACGAACCGTCGGCATTCGAATACATACCCGCCAATAGCTTGTAGGTGATATATGCCGCATTTACCACGCAAGGTAGCAATAAAATTAAAAGAATAATTTTATTCATTTTCTTATGCCGCGATTCCTGAATGCCTTAACAAGGCGTCTATTGTAGGCTCTCTACCCCGAAAGGCTTTAAATAATTCTAGCGCGTCTTCGCTGCCACCTTTTTCTAACACATTATGTAGAAAAGCTTGGCCAGCTTCTGGGTTAAAAACACCTTTTTCCTCAAACAGAGAGAACGCATCGCTTGAGAGTACCTCAGCCCATTTATAACTGTAATAGCCCGCCGCATAACCCCCCGCAAAAATATGCGCAAAGCTATTAGTGAAGCAATTAAACTCGGGCGTACTGACGACACTTACATCGGCCCGTACTTGTCGAATAATTTCGTCAATTCTTGCGCCTTTTTGCTCGTCATATTCTAGGTGAATACGAAAATCGAACAAAGAAAACTCAATCTGCCTCAGCATTTGCATACCTGATTGGAAGTTTTTCGCCGCCAACATTTTATCAAATAATTCAGCCGGTAACGTTTCACCCGTTTTGTAGTGACCTGAAATAGACGCAATAACTTCTGGCTGCCAACACCAGTTTTCCATAAATTGGCTAGGCAATTCAACGGCGTCCCATTCCACGCCATGTATGCCTGAAACGCTCAAGTAATTCACTTTACTCAACATGTGGTGTAAGCCATGGCCAAACTCATGAAACAATGTTTCGACTTCGCCATGTGTTAATAAAGCAGGGTCATCGCCAAGCGGCGGAGTGAAGTTACAAACGAGGTAAGCAACCGCTGTTTGTAACCCATCACCCGTATCAAATCGCGTAACACATTCATCCATCCACGCGCCACCTCGCTTATTTTCCCTCGCATAGAGGTCAATATAAAATCGTCCGCGCCGTTCTCCTGTGGCATCGATAATTTCAAAAAACTGAACGTCGTCGTGCCATACATCTACATCCGTTATTACACTAATTTTAATGCCGTATAGGCGCTCTACTAAACTAAATAAGCCCTTCAAAACACGATTTGCGGGAAAATAGGGTTTTACCTGTTCTTGCGAAAAGTGATATTGCTGCTGCCGTAGCTTTTCAGAAAAATACGCCATATCCCACGCGGCTAATGCTTCTAATTGTCCTGATTTCTTTGCGAATGCCTGTAACGCAAGATAGTCCTTTTTTGCCATTGACATCGACTTATCAGCGAGCTGCTCTAAAAACGCCATGACGTCGTCTGGTTTATCTGCCATTTTTGTCTCTAACGACAATTCAGCATAATTAGCAAAGCCAAGCAAAAGCGCTTCTTCATGACGAAGAGCAAGAATTTCTTCCATGACGTCAGAATTGTCCCAGCGCCCTGCATCAGGGCCTTTATCGGATGCCCGTGTTACAAAAGCTTCATACATTTGATAGCGCAATTCACGGTTATCGGCGTACGTCATCACGGCCATATAACTGGGAAACTCGAGCGTTAACAACCAGCCTTCTTGGCCTTTTTGTTGCGCTGTCTGCTTAAATAAATCGAGTGATGACGCTGGAATTCCGGCCAATTCTTTTTCGTCTTTAATCAAGCGGCTCCACGCATGGGTTGCATCCATTAAGTTTTCTTGAAACTGATTGGTCAAGGCCGAAAGTTTCTGACTTATTTGCATATAGCGTTTTTTATTTTTATCCGACAAAGCAACACCTGACAGCTTGAAATCCCGAATCGCATTATCAATGACTTTTTGTTGCGCTCGTTCCAACGATGAAAATTCTGCACTTTCCTTGATCAATTGATACGCTTGGTACAAATCCTGATTTTGACCCATTTCAGTGGCGTATTCACTTAACTTTGGCAAACAGTTAGAGTAGGCCTCTCGCCACGCATCATCATTTATCACTGAGTTCATGTGACTAACTGGTGACCACATTCGGTTTAGTTCATCGCCTATCAACTCCATCGGATGGACCACATTTTGCCAGCTATAAACCTGTTGATCATCCAATAACTTAGCTATTTTAAGCCTATTTTTTGAAAGCATTTCCTCGATAGCCGGCTCTATATGTGTGGCCCGAAGCGAAGAAAAAGGAGGTAATTTGAATGCGTCTAACAGCGGATTGTTCATTTTTATCTTAGAATTTCGATTAAACCGCTATGGTCGCACGAAATGGCCTTTGCGACTACTAAACGAAACGTATATTAGCCATCCAAACGGCGGCCAAACTCAGAACAAAAAATAGGCACATACCCCCCATGACCTAACTTGATAGTGACTTATAAGACTTTTTTGTCTCTTCGCAGAAATCAAATAGGGTTTGCGGTTATCGCTCGTGACAGCGTCGAGCTCCGACGCATTTTTAGCCGCGTGTTGTTTTGCAACGTCCACCGCCAACGTCCACTCCTCAGCATCTATACGCCCATCTTTATTTGCATCGAAACGACTCAAAATGGCTTCTGGAAAAGCCTTCCAGCGTTTCAATATCACCGCGAGCTCTTCCGTAGAGTTAGGCAGTGCCTGCTCCCTAATCGAACTTAAGTTTCCTAGTATATAAACTGGGTCGCCGTTGTGTACCCGCTTCTCACTGTATTGATAGCGCCGTCCCATAATCCAACTACTCGAACTAAACCCCCTCGGTCCGGCGCTTGGGGAGGGCGTACTGCCATACCATACATCCATTTTAGAGTGCGTAACTTCCGCGTCATCTGGGTCTACAATCGCCTCGCCTGCCGCGCCGAGCAAAGTAAATAAGCCATCGCTTATACCCGAGTCTCTTAACACCCAAGTCGTACGCGTTCCATGACGCGTATAGTGCGATTGCCTTTCTTCCACTTTGTAGTGAAACCAAACGCATTCCAACTTGGTGAGTGGCGCGATAATCGGCTCGCCGGGCATTAATTTCGCCGTGCCCTCAAACTCGTTATAACCCTGCGCAGCTGAACGAATGAGCGCTGTTGGCGTATTTTGCATCACGCGATAGCGCCAGAAAAAACGAAAAGCCAAATAAAAACTAAATAAAGAGCCCCCAACCGCTACGACAAAACACAACCAAAATTTATCTACGGGCAACTGCGCAACGTATTGCGCTAAATCATCGATCATTCAAACAATTCTTTTATGCTGACGTCGGCTAAGACTGACTCTTCAAATTCGAGCAGGTCAAACCCTTTGAAATTAAAGAAGCTTGCGATGATTACATCGGGAAACTGCTCTATGCGGACATTATTTAAGTTGACGCTTTCATTGTAAAACTCACGCCTATCCGCAATATTATTTTCCAGTTGGCTGATGCGCTTTTGCAACGACTGAAAAGACGCATTGGCTTTCAAATCAGGATAAGCTTCAGCAACGGCAAAGAGATTCATAAGGCCCTGCCTCATAACTGTTTCCGCTTTACCTAAGGCCCTCACATCCGATTTGCCTAGCGCATTAGAAACACCCGAACGCGCTAGCATGACGTTTTCTAGCGTCTCCCTCCTCGTGCTTCATATATTGTTTACACGTTTCAACGAGCTTGGGTAACTCGTCGTGCCTTTGTTTTAGCAATACGTCAATATTCGACCACGCCTTAGACACACCGTGTTTTAAGCTGACTAAACTGTTATATAGCGCCACTCCATAGCCCGCTAATACAACGATGATTGCCAATGTTACAAACCCTGATACACTCATGTTTTTTCTCCCTTTAAACTCGCCACATGCCCTCAAGTATAGAACAGGATAAGTCCATGCACGTTAAATCTTTTGCCACTAAAACGCCCGAAATTAAAGCCCGCGTTTTCATCCACGAAACGGCTGTTGTAATTGGTGACGTTTCACTAGCCGACGACGTATCCATTTGGCCCATGTCGGTTGTGCGTGGCGATATTCACCGTATCGAAATTGGTGCGCGCTCAAACATTCAAGACGGCAGCGTATTACACGTAACCCATGCAAGTGACTTTAACCCAAATGGCTTCCCCTTAACGATAGGAGAGGACGTTGTGGTTGGGCATAAAGTAACGCTACACGGCTGTACCGTCAGCAACCAATGCCTGATTGGTATGGGCGCTATTGTGATGGATGGGGCGATCATTAATGACCGCGTGATTGTCGGTGCAGGTAGCTTAGTGCCGCCTGGGGAAGAACTAGAAAGCGGCTATTTATACGTGGGCTCACCAGTCAAGAAAACACGCCCAATCAACGAGCAAGAAGCCAGCTTTCTTAATTACTCGCCTAAAAGGTACGTGAAACTAAAAGATGAATATCTTGCTGATCTCGCCTAAAGAAACCGAGCGAACCTTATGGGCGTAGCTTTTCCTTAAGACCTATCGTGTCTGGCATAACACCACGCCATAAGTTGAACGCATGAGCAGCCTGCCCAAGCAGCATACCTAAACCATCGACAGACAAAGCAGCTCCCTGCTCTACCCCCCACTTGGTAAATACTGTTGCCCCTTCTTTGCTATAGGCCAAGTCGTAACAAACGGCGCCTTGGGCCAACAACTTACGTGGAAGCGGCGGCATAGCGCCACTTAAACTGGCGGACGTAGCGTTAATTACTAGGTCAAACTGCTCGCCATACAATTGTTCAAAACTCACTGGCTTGATATTCCCGATACTCGCAAAAACCGCTTCCATTGCCTGTGCCTTTGAGAGCGTTCGGTTTGCTAGCCAAAGCATAGAGGGTTTGGCTTCGAGTAGTGGACCTATAATACCCCGCGCCGCACCACCCGCACCCAACACCAGGATGCGCTTTCCTTTAATCGATAAACCTAAGTTATCTTGAAGGTCTGACAACAAACCGATGCCGTCCGTATTGTCTCCATATAAACGAACACCTTCCAACAGCTTTAGCGTATTGACTGCGCCACTAAACCGCGCTCGCTGGCTCAATTCATCGGCCTTTTTAAACGCGAGTTCTTTCAATGGCACCGTACAATTAATGCCTTTCCCACCCGACTTAAAGAAGTCTGTCACGTTGGTCTCAAAAGTATCTGCGTTAACTTCTATTGCTTCGTAGCTCATGCTTTGCTGGGTCTGTTCGGCAAAGTGCTGATGAATCATTGGGGACAAGCTGTGTCCGATTGGAAACCCGAAAACCGCGTATCTATCCATTATATTTTCGTCGCTTAACGCGGTGCATCCTGCAGCCAATGCGCCACATCTTTTGCGAAATACGTTAACACCGCATCGGCTCCCGCACGCTTAAACGCTAACAACGATTCTAAAACAGTCGCTTTCTCATCTAACCAACCGTTCTGAGCGGCCGCTTTTAGCATCGCATATTCACCACTCACCTGATAAGCGAATACAGGCACTTCAAACCGCTCACTAACGCGCCTAACAATGTCAAGATACGGCATGCCCGGCTTTATCATCACCATATCAGCACCCTCAGCAATGTCTAATTCAACTTCATCCAACGCCTCGTCGCCATTCGCGCAATCCATTTGATAACTGTATTTATCGCCTGTACCTAATTGCGCTGCTGAACCGACAGCTTCTCTAAAGGGCTCGTAAAAACTCGATGCGTATTTCGCCGAGTACGCTAATATGCGCGTATTGGTGAAACCGGCTAATTCAAGTGCTTCTCGAATTGCCCCGACTCTCCCATCCATCATATCTGAGGGTGCAACTATATCTGCACCGGCCTGTGCGTGTGACAGCGCTTGTTTAACTAATACCTCGACGGTCTCATCATTTAATACATAACCCGTTTCATCGATTAGTCCGTCTTGTCCATGGGTGGTAAATGGGTCTAGCGCTACATCTGTAATCACGCCCAATTCTGGGCAGGCTTTTTTTAACGCCCGTACCGCACGTTGCGCCAAACCCTTAGGGTTCCACGCTTCTTCTGCTTTTTGTGTTTTTTGGCTCTCATCAACGATGGGGAATAAAGCAATAGCAGGCACGCCCAAGCCAACCAGCTCTTTTGCTTCTTTTAACAACACATCAATCGATACGCGCTCCACACCCGGCATCGCGTCAATGCTTTGACGCTGATTGGATCCCTCTACGATAAAAACCGGGTAGATTAAATCGTCCACCGTTAGCTTATGCTCTCGCATTAATCGCCTGCTAAACTCGTGCGCACGCATACGACGCATACGACGCATACGCGTAGGTAACAAAGTCTTATCTGTTTTTGAGTTCATTTTGGAACCTTTTTGTGGCTATAATGCCCGTTCATCTGTGATTAAGCTTACTTATTATAGACTACTCACAAACCAATAAATTTTAAAGGGAATGCCAAAATGAAACGTATTATAATTATTTTGAGCCTTTGTTTTTTAGCCTAAATGCAAACGCCTCATCCGACAGTATTTATGTAAAATCAGCTAACGTTCCGTTAGCCGATGCCTATGACTCGGTTTATCAAGAGTTAGAACAACGTAATTTTTTTGTCGTATTTGAAGCCAACATCGGTAAAAACATTTCTCGTTTCGAGAAAAAATGGGCTGATGAATACAACCAAAATAAATTAGGTGGGCATCCGCAGTATGGTTTTTTGTAATGGCTGGTACGCCAATAAGGTCAGCAATGCTGACCCTAAAATGTTGGCTCTTTGCCCGATACGTTTAACCGTCATCGAAAAAGACGGTACGAGCAGCGTACTTTTTGTTAAACCAACTGCCGTAGGCCAAGGTAGCGAGGCTTTACCTGTTCTTCAAGAAATCGAAGACACCATAATTAAAGCCATTGATGCTGCAATGGAATAAACCTTTTGCAGGTCTGATAGAGTATCGCCCCCTATAAAAACAACGACGATTAAGGATTATCATCATGAAACTACATAAAACACTTATTACTCTTGGCTTAGCGCTAACATTTTTCATCACAGCTCCCGTTGTTGCGGCCGAGTTAAATGCGCCACAAAAAGTAGTCAAAGGAATATCTGATCAACTCGATAAAGCGCTACAAACGAACAGAGAAAAGCTTAAGAGCGACCGCAAGGAAGTTTATAAGCTCGTTAACACTATCGTTGACCCGCGTGTTGATATCGAAAGAATATCAAAACTTATCTTAGGCAAAAAGCACTGGACGTCGGCAACGACTAAAGAAAGGAAAGACTTTCAAAACGAGTTCAAATCACTCCTTATCAACACCTACGCCACCGCTTTTACCGCGTTTGATGATTGGACTATCCACTTCATCCCCATGAACTTAGATAAAGAAGCTAAGCGTGCGCGCATCAAAACCGAGATAATTCAACCTGGAAAACCACCTATTGCTATTAACTACCGTATGGTGCTAAGCAAAAAAGGTTCTTGGAAAGTCTATGACGTTGTCATTGAGGGCATCAGCATGGTGACCAACTATAGATCTAGCTTTGCATCTAGCATTAAAAAGAGCGGCAACCTATCTAATGTGATTAAAGAACTCGCAGCTAAAAACAAGAAAACTTCCGAGCAGAGCGTTACGGCAACACAGGCGAAAAACTCTTAGTTTTTAAGCCCCGCAGGCCTAAGTTTAATTGAAGCGAAACAGATTGCCGTTTCGCTTAATTCAGCTTTAACCAATCTTGGGGCTTTAAAAACACTTGATATAACTCGTCTTCTGCCGAGCCAGCTTCGGGTTTCCAGTCATACCGCCAGCTTACTCGCGGCGGTAATGACATTAAGATAGACTCTGTGCGCCCGCCCGTTTGCAAGCCAAACAAAGTACCCCTGTCATACACGAGATTAAATTCTACGTAGCGACCACGGCGGTAACACTGAAAATCGCGTTCTGTTTCTGTAAAGGGAGTTTCTTTTCGGCGCTTTACGATAGGGATATAGGCAGGAATAAAATGGTTCGCGACGCTCTGGGTTAATCCAAAACAATGTTCAAATCCACCTTCATTTAGATCATCAAAAAACAGTCCCCCGATGCCGCGCGGCTCATCCCTGTGTTTAATAAAAAAGTACTCGTCACACCATCTTTTATAGTCTTCATAAACAGTATCGCCAAACGGGTCGCACGCTTTTTTGGCTTGCTCGTGCCAATGCACCGCGTCTTCTCTAAACCCATAATAAGGCGTTAAATCAAAGCCACCGCCAAACCACCAAATGGGCTCTTCTCCTACCTTTTCAGCGATAAAGAAACGCACATTCGCGTGCGAAGTTGGCACGTACGGATTATTGGGGTGGATGACCAACGAGACACCGAGAGCCTCAAAATCTCGTCCCGCTAATTCTGGCCGGTGCTGTGTTGCCGAAGCCGGCAAAGAGCCCCCTCGAACGTGAGAAAAGTTTACCCCTGCTTGCTCGAACACCTTGCCATTTTCCAGCACACGCGTACGTCCACCACCGCTTTCACCGCCTCTGTCCCAGTTGTCCTCCCTGAAAGCCATACCCTTTTCAAGCGCTTCAAGTGAAGAACAAATAGAGTCCTGCAAAGTGAGAAGGTACACCTTAACTTGTTCTATATTTGGGTTGTTCATTAAATTTTCTATCGGAACTGTTTGTTCAAAATGGGATCTATTATTCGACTTGGATAGGCTGCCTTTCCAACGAGCGCATTAATCGTATAAACGTCATCAGCTGAGAACTTTAAACGTATTTTATGCGCAGTCTTTATCGCTGCCTGACCGGTAATGTTCGCACTAGTTGAAACAATTGCCATATTAGCAAGCGAACAAAGCTCCTTCGCTAAATCATGTTGTACAAGCCGCACAGCAATCGTTTTATGCTCACCCGTCAGCCATTTTGGCACACTATCTTTTGCTGGCAACAACCAAGTGGTCGGTTCATGAGACCCATCATGAATCTTTTTTACAATAGATTCAGGTAAATTTTTGACATAGGATTCTAATTGATAAAAATCAGAAGCAATCAGAATCAAGCCTTTCTGCCACGGCCGACTTTTTAACCTTAATAACTGCCAAACTGCTTTCGCATTTTCGGGGTCACAACCAAGACCAAATACAGACTCTGTTGGATAGGCAACAATCGCACCTTCGTGCAACCGTTCAACAAAGCGTCTTTTTTGCCAAGAAGATGGCACAGGACTCTAGGCGTTTATGACTGCTTAAGTTTGTCTTGCAACTGCTGATTCTTAGCCAGCACCGCGTCTGCAGAAGCCTGCCTGTCGGCTGCCACACGAACAGCAAGTTCAGCATCTGATAGGGCCAAAATTTGTGCCGCTAAATAGGCCGCGTTTTTAGCCCCGGGTTTGCCGATTGCTACACTGGCAACGGGAATTCCGCCTGGCATTTGCACAGTAGATAAGAGCGCGTCTTTACCCTGAAGTGAACCTGCATCGAGCGGTACTCCAATAACCGGCTTAACCGTATTCGCCGCAACGGCACCTGCCAGATGAGCGGCTAAGCCCGCTGCGGCTATAAAGACCGCACAACCACGCTCATCAGCCCCTGTCACATAAGCCTGTGTTTCAGCCGGTGTTCGGTGCGCCGACGTGATACGCACTTCATACGGCACGCCCAAAGTATCTAGCACGTCTAGAGTAGATTGCATCATCGGGAAGTCTGAGTCAGACCCCATCAATACGGCCACGAACGGTTTTTTTGTATTTGTCATTTCTTTAATTTTCCTTAGTTTTTCTTCACAATCCCTTCACAGGGCGTTATGTATGAGCATTCTTGTTGCGGACACACTTTTTCTGCGCCACGACGCTTGGTCACTTTTATTGTCAGCAAGGGCCACTGACACGTAGGACACGGCTCATTGACCGGCTCATTCCACAGAGCATATTTACACTTCGGGTAGCCTGAGCAGGAATAAAACACTTTCCCCTTACGCGACTTTCGCTCGAGAATCGTACCTTTTTTACACTCAGGGCAAAGCACATTAGTATCTTTTGGCTTTTCGAGCGGCTCCATATGTTTACAGTCTGGATAAGAGCTACAGCCAATAAATTTACCGTATCGACCCGAGCGAATAATTAAATTTGATTCGCATTTTGGACATTGTCTCCCTTCAACCACCTCGGATTCTGCAGAGGCTGCATCTTCGTTTAGATTCCGCGTATAGCTACATTCTGGATAATCTGTACAACCAATAAAACGACCATTTCGGCCTAAGCGAATGGACAATTGCTTACCGCAATCTGGACATTTCTCATCCATCGCCTCTTGCGTTACATCACTGCGCTGTACGCTGACTTCTTTATCGTCAACGAGCTCTTTAAAAGGCGTCCAAAACTTTTCCATCAGCGGCAACCAGCTTTTTTCACCACGTGAAACCGCGTCTAAGTCATCTTCTAAACGTGCAGTAAAGTCGTAGTCAACGTAGTTGGTAAAATGCTGGGTTAAAAATTTATTAACGATTCGACCTACATCTGTTGGATAAAAACGTTTTGTTTCGATTTCTACATAATCACGATTTTGCAGAGTCGAGATAATCGACGCATACGTTGATGGGCGCCCAATACCATATTCTTCTAGCGCTTTAACTAAGCTCGCCTCGCCGTAACGCGGCGGCGGCTCTGTGAAATGCTGATTTGGTATAACATCGAGTAAATCTACCAATTCACCCTCTTTCATCGGCGGCAATAGGTTTTCTTTATTGTCATCGTCCGTCTTGCTGTCGTCTTTTCCTTCTAGGTAAACCGACATAAACCCAGGCTTATTCACCGTGGATCCGGTTGCACGAAAGATGTGCTCGTTACCGCACGTTAAATCCGCACTCACCGTATCAATCACCGCGTGTGCCATCTGGCAGGCCACCGCCCTTTTCCAAATAAGCAGGTAAAGCTTGTTTTGATCACTGGTTAACGAGCCCTTTATTTCTTCTGGAATACGCCTGGCAGAACTTGGCCTAATGGCCTCGTGTGCCTCTTGCGCATTCTTAGACTTTGTCTTATAGGTTAACGGCTCTTTCGGTACATTTTCCTTGCCATAACGTTGCATTATAATGTCGCGAATCTCACTAACCGCTTCATCAGCAAGGCTTACCGAGTCCGTTCTCATGTAGGTAATCAAGCCAACAGGCTCTGAACCTATGCGCACACCTTCGTACAGTTGTTGCGCGATTTGCATGGTCTTTTTCGCTGTAAACCCCAACTTTCTTGCCGCCTCTTGCTGCAAAGTGGACGTGGTAAAGGGTGGCGCAGGGTTTCTTTTTCGTTGCTTTTTAACAAGTTTTTTAACGAGTAATTTCCCGGCAGCAACGGCCGTAACTTGATCTTTTATCTCAGAGGCTAACTTCGTATTTTCAATGCTAAATTGAGTCAATTTTTCACTGTCAAAATGTGACAGCTTTGCTTTAAAGGGCCGCTTCGCAGCGCTCAACACGGCCTCTATACTCCAGTATTCACGACTTTTAAATGCTTCAATTTCCAATTCGCGTTCGACAATCAATCTCAGCGCGGGACTTTGAACACGGCCCGCAGATAAGCCCCGCCTAATTTTTTTCCAAAGTAAGGGGGACAGGTTAAAGCCCACTAAATAATCTAACGCACGCCTTGCTTGTTGCGCATCGACCATATCCATAGACAACTCGCGCGGCTCTTTAATGGCCTGCTGAATAGCCTTCTTCGTTATCTCGTGGAACACCACTCGATAGACCGATTTATCTTTTAGTAATTTCTTTTCTTTAAGAATTTCCGACACGTGCCAAGAAATTGCCTCTCCTTCTCTATCCAAATCAGTCGCCAGATAGAGTGCATCCGCTTTTTTCATCGCCTTTGCTATAGCCTGAACGTGCTTCTGGTTTCGCTCAACCATAACGTACTTCATAGTAAAGTCGTTCTCGGTATCAACCGCACCTTCTTTTGGAATTAAATCGCGTACGTGGCCGTATGAGGCCAACACATGGAAGTCTTTACCTAAATATTTTTCAATCGTTTTCGCCTTTGCAGGTGATTCAACGATAACTAAATTAGATGCCATAAATTAATGTAACGAAAAGGGAGTGTCGCCGTAAACCAGCTCTTCCATTTGGGAATAGTGACCTTCCAAACCTGATTGGCTAAACAGCACCATTAAGGCAACCCACTTAATATGCTCGACAGATATCACGGTATCACCTAACGCCATCACCCGATCGATGATGAGCTCGCGACGCATGTGGTCAATAATACCCGTCTGCTCTAAAAACAAGAGAAAGCCTTGGGCTTCAACGTCTAGGCGCTCTAATTCTTCAGGCGAATGTATTCTAAACAGCCTTTGCTCGGCATAACTCTCGGCCGGGCCAAGTGACAAACCGGTCAATTCTTCCATCCAGTCAAATGCTCTTTCTACATAGCTTTCAGTGAAGCCTGCCTCTAATAATTCTGTTTTTAGTTTGCCTGGTTCGACCGCTTCACCCTCGTTTGAATCGATATAATTCTCAAACAAGTAGATAAGAACTTCGAAAATAGTTTCTTTCATTTTTGTCCTAATAAACTCTAAATAAGATGGCCACTCAGATGTCCGAGCAACGGTAAAATAAACCACCCGGTGCAGATGATACTAAACCTTGTAGCTCTAAGACCAGTAACATAGACGAAATTTCCTCTGCTGTAAATTGGCTTTCTTCAACTAAGGAGTCAACTGATGTTGGGTCGAAGGCTATTTTTTCAAGTAATAAAGTGTACTCAGGTGTAAGCCCATCGGACGCATCAATATCTAATTGCGTTTGATGCATCCCATCGGTCACTGACACCAGCGGCAAATTGCCCAAATCTTCCAACACGTCATTGGCTGTTTCAACCAATTTAGCACCCTGACGTATTAAGTGATGACAACCTTTTGCTAATGGATTATGGATTGACCCGGGTATCGCAAACACCTCTCTACCTTGCTCCATGGCATGATGAGCCGTAACAAGTGAACCACTTTTAATCGCCGCCTCAACCACCAACGTGCCTAAGCTCAAGCCGCTGATGATGCGATTACGACGCGGGAAATAACCCGGTTTTGGTGAAGTTCCAATGGGGAATTCAGAAACGATGGCCCCAGAATCAACTATTTTTTGTGCCAAAGCTCTGTTTTTTGCAGGATAAACTCGGTCAAGTCCGGTTGCGGCAACCGCAATTGTTTTGCCACCACCCTCAAGTGCACCAATATGTGCAGCCTGGTCAACTCCTAACGCCAACCCACTGGTAACAATTAAGCCGAATTGCGCAAAAGTTGTCGCAAATGCCGTTGCTGTTTTACGCGCCATGGGCGTGGGGTTGCGCGTACCGACCATCGCAAGTTGCAGTTCATTTAATAGCGAGTGATCACCGCGAATAAATAAAATAGGCGGCGGGTCAGAAATTTCTTTTAATAAAGTGGGGTAGTCTGAATCTGTCCAACGCATTAAGTGGCAGTCATCGCCACTTAACCACGCTAAATCTAATTTGATTTCTGTTTTGTCGAATGTTTGTATTGCATTAACAAGCGTTGCGTTTAGCCCAGCCTCCCTCAGTGCACTAGCTGACGCACTCAGCACCTTTTCAGGAGTTGCAAACTTCTCTAACAGCGAGACATAAGTTTTTGCTCCAACCCCGTTTACTCGCCACAAAGCGAGCCAACTGGCTAACTCATCCGATGAGATATTGTTCACTACAGACTAAACCCTCCAGCTTGGTATCGATTAACCTTCTATTCCGGTGTTTTAACCCTATCAAGACGATGCATAACACGCTTGGCTTCCATCACTAGCCCGTAGCTCACGCGCTTAAAAACCCGAAAAACCATAATTGTTCCTGCTTCTTCATCAGGCAGCCTAACCTCTTCGCCGCCCCCTATAACAACGTCACGCGCAAGCTCGCCACGGTGGTCAACACGTAAGACATGGCCATTTTTTATGCCGTCTTCCTCGCCTCGATCAATCACAACAATATTGTATTGACCTATTTGGGTCACGCCATCCACTACGCCAATAATGTGGCCATCAACTTCGCGCTCAGGCGCTCTTGGAAAATATTGTTGCACGTAGATACCTTCTATTGCCGGTAGTAAACGGTCGCCTTTAACCGCCTCGCGTGTCGATTTAGAGAGCTTAATCGTTGCAGGATCGCCTGTTTTTAATATTTCACCCTCGGCAATAAACACCGATTCGAAACCTAATTTCTCACCCGTTCCACCATCGAGGTATTCCTCACCTTGGCGAATCACGTTATAACCGTCTTGATCGTCTTTCTCTATTGAGCGAACATAAGCTTTAAAACCTGCGCTTCCTAAAATATGTTCATCACTAAACGCCACTATGTAAGGTGCGCTTTCATATTCTTCTAACGTCATCACGCGCGGCGTATTTAAAAATGTAACAATAGCGCTGACCGGCACAACTGGAATTGCGCTTTCCAAACTCGACTTCCTTACCTCAGGCGATAATTTTTTATGGCCCCTCTTTAAACTGAGCTGTGGCTTTCCATCGACAAAAGAGAGTTCAATCTCATCACCTAGAAAAATTAAATGAGGGTTTTCTATTTGAGAATTCACTTGCCAAATATCCGGCCAGCGCCACGGTGACTTTAAAAATCGCGCTGAAATATCCCACAACGTGTCGCCTTTCACTACGATATAGCTTTCAGGGTGAGATGGGTTTAGCTCAACCTCAGCCGCGACGGCTATATTACACAGCAAAAAACCGCTTAAAAAAGCCCCTAGGAGCGCCCCATATCTTCTTTTAATGCCCATAATATTCCTTTGATTGGCGTTTTAAATTCACCTTTAAAGTCTAGCCTAAAAAAAAGACTATTCAATGTTTGCCTGAGATTCGCTAAAATTCAGCTTTCCCACTAGCATCATACCCAGCTTACACTTATGGCGTTACTTAATATTTTACACTTCCCAGACAAGCGCCTACGCACAAAAGCTAGCGATGTTGGCACTATTGACGACGCGCTACGTCAGTTTATTAGCGATATGTTTGAAACTATGTACGATGCACCAGGCATTGGGCTCGCAGCGACTCAAGTCGACTTTCACAAACGCTTGCTCGTCATCGATGTTTCTGAAGAAAGCAACGAACCTTTATGTTTTATCAACCCCGTAATCACCCACAAAGAAGGTGTCGAAGTTATGCAAGAAGGCTGCCTTTCTGTTCCTGGGTTTTATGAAGATATAGAGCGCGCTGAAAGCATTACTGTTCAAGCGTTAGATAAAAATGGTGAAAAAATTGAACTCACAACAGGTGGCTTACTCGCTGTTTGCATTCAACACGAAATTGACCACTTGGATGGCAAGCTTTTCGTCGATTACCTGTCTCCATTAAAGCGTAATAGAATTAAGAAGAAAATTGAGAAAATGGAAAAAGAACACGCCTTCAACACCGACCCAAATACGCCCGCTATTTAGCTCTAGGCTATCACTAATTCATGAAAATTATTTTTGCTGGAACGCCCCAGTTTTCTGTACCTACATTGATCTCACTTATCGCAAGTGAACATGAGGTTATTGCCGTTTATACCCAACCGGACCGCCCGGCTGGGCGTGGGCGCGCCATTCAAGTCAGCCCCATTAAGCAATGCGCGCTCGACAACAATATACCTATTGAACAGCCACTCAACTTTAAAGAAGAGGGCGCCCCAGAAAAACTTAACAAATACGCAGCTGACTTAATGGTCGTTGTCGCCTATGGGCTGATCTTGCCGAGCTTCGCACTTCAAGCTCCACGCTACGGCTGCATCAATATACACGCCTCTTTGCTCCCTAGGTGGCGAGGGGCTGCCCCCATACAACGCGCGATTTTAGCTGGAGATAAAGAAACGGGGGTGACTCTCATGCAAATGGACGAGGGGCTAGACACCGGAAATAGCCTTTTAAAAGTGCGTTGTCCAATCGAAGAAACCGACACCTCCGCCAGCTTACACAATAAATTAGCAACACTCGGCGCTGACCACTTAGCAACTCTTTTGAGCAGCATCGAGACTGGGGGCTTAGAACCAAAAGCCCAAGACTCTGCAAACGCGACGTACGCAAAAAAACTTACCAAACTCGAAGCCACCATCGATTGGCATCAACCTGCCAGCGCCTTATTGAGAAACATTAATGGGTTCAACCCTTGGCCGGTAGCCCATACGCTGATTAATGGAAAATCATTACGTATTTGGCAAGCCGCGCTTACTCATCAAAGCTGCAATAGTGCAGTCGGTACCGTAACAATAGAGCAGAATAAATTATTCGTCGCTTGTACCGACCAATGGCTCGAAATTTGCCAGCTACAACCGGCCAATAAACGCGTTATGTCTGCAAGCGATTATATTGCTGCACACAAGGTAAGCGGCATCGTACTCGGCAATTAATAAAACTATGGGCAAGCAAAAATATAATTCACGATTAACCGCCGTTAAAATTATCTGCTCCGTCTTAAAACACGGAAAATCGCTAACTCAGGCGCTGATACTAACCGAAGAGCTCGACCCGCAAAATCAAGCTTTTTGTAAAGAGCTCTGCTACGGCACACTACGCTGGTATCACCGGCTCGACGCGTTACTTAGCCTACTGCTTAAGAAACCATTTAAAGAAAAAGATCTCGACATTAAAGTTGTCTGCTTAATGGGTTTGTATCAACTGATTTACTTGAGCACTCCCGATCACGCAGCCGTCTCCGAAAGCGTCAAAACCTGCATTCAAACAAAAAAAACGTGGGCTAAAGGCCTAACCAATGCCGTTTTAAGAAATTTCTTACGCCAACGCAAACACCTCGAAGAGTCTGTGGATGAAGCACCAGAGACTCTCCACGCCCACCCAAAATGGCTAACAAAACAAATTCAGCATGACTGGCCTCAACACTACCAGGCTATTCTAGCTGCAAACAACGAACGACCACCGATGTCACTACGCGTTAATGCCTTGCATTCAAAGAAAGATGACTACCAAAACAAACTTTCAGAGCAAGACATTGCCTCCTCTACCAACCCACATGCTCCCGAAGCCCTAACCCTTGAGCAAGCAGTCGGGGTTGATCAGTTACCCAGTTTTTGGCAAGGCGATGTTTCTGTTCAAGACGCCGCTGCACAATTAGCCGCAAACTTATTGGACGTTCAGCCTGATGATAATGTGCTCGATATGTGTGCGGCCCCTGGTGGTAAAACAGCACACATACTTGAAATTGCACCCAATAATGCCACCTTAATCGCGGTTGATATCGACGAACAACGCACGCAAAGAATTACTGAAAATCTTGAGCGCCTTAAACTCCAAACAACGGTCATAACCGCCGATGGCCTACAGCCAAAAGAATGGTTCGGCGGACGTTTGTTTCAACGAATTTTATTAGATGCACCTTGCTCCGCAACTGGTGTTATTCGGCGCCACCCCGACATTAAAGTATTAAAAAAAGAAAGTGATATACAACAACTTGTAGCACTTCAAAAGAAGCTACTCAATACGCTATGGCCCATGCTCGACAGAAAAGGTGTGATTTTGTACGCAACCTGTTCTATATTGGCAGCAGAAAATAGCGAGCAAGTGGCCGCTTTTATTGCCGAAAATGAAGATGCAAAAGAAATCAAAATCGAATCCGCTTGGGGACACGATTGTGGCGCCGGCAAACAAATTTTTCCTGGCGAAGACCATATGGATGGATTCTTCTACGCATGTATAAGAAAAACTTGAAGCGAACTTTGCTAAAACTATTCATAGCTTTTGCACTGCTGTCTTGGCTAAACCCTGCTCTATCTGCTGATGAGCCTAACCTTTTCATATCAAGCGCTACTTTAAACTCCACACAAGGGGGGTATTTCTTGAATGCTGAAATTGACATATCGCTCAGTGATGAAGCAATAGAAGCGCTAGATAACGGTGTAACGCTCATCTTCGATACCGAATTAAAAATTCTTGAACAAAGACAATGGTTGTGGCTCAAGCATCAATATGCACGTCAGTTAACTTCGAAATTAAAATATCACACGCTCGCCGAGACCTACCAAGTAACCGACATCACCCACCACCACCACCACTTTTCTAGTTTGTGGGCCGCTTTACTCGCCCTAGGCACGTTACAAGATATCCCTTTGCACGGGTTAACACTGTCGGCCGAAACCGAGCTAACAGGGAAACTTGCAATGCAATTGAATATTGAGGCGCTGCCTTTGCCCATGCGCCCGTTAGCCTACATTACGCCCGGATGGTACCTACGCAGCGACCCCTATTTATGGCCAATAACCCCATAAACAGCAAAAACTATCTGATACCCGCGGGCATTTTTATTGGCCTCCTCATCAGTCTTTACATTATGAGCCAGGCGACTCAGGCCGATTCTCAATTTAATGACTTATTCACCTCGCTGATTGTTTTAAATTTATTGGGCGCACTCTTCCTATTTGGGCTTCTGGTCGCCAATATTGGCTGGCTATGGCGACAATATAAAAAGCAAGCCATGGGTTACAAAATTACGGCTCGCGTTGTCGCCTTATTTTTAGCCATCTCGGTTATCCCAACCGGCATCGTTTTTTACTTCTCAAACCAGTTGTTGCACCAAAGTATCGACAGCTGGTTTGACGTTCAGGTTGACGATGTTATGAAAAATGCCTTAGAACTCGGGAAGCGCTCACTTGATGATAGGACCTTAACGCGCTTTAAAGAAACACGCAGTATCGCCAATAGGCTCTCGAATGAATCGGATATATTTTTGTCCCTAACTCTCGCCGATATCCGTGAACGAACCAACGCAACCGAACTCACCGCCTTATCAAAGCGAGGCGAGATTATTGCCACCACCAACCTCGACCCAGGTGTGCTTATTCCAAATATCCCTGATAGCGCCATATTTTCTAACATCAGGCAATATGGCGAATATATCGGTCTAGAGCCTAAAGACGGCGAGGGTCTAGTCATTCGCGCGGTGGTGGAAATAAGAAACTCCAATCCTAAACGCTATTTACAAGCCATTTACGCCGTACCAGAGGAACTTAGCCTCTTGGCCACCTCTGTTGAAACCGCCTACGCGTCATACAAAGAACTAAACTACCTACAACAATCGCTAAAATTTAGCTTTTCTGTGACGCTCTCGTTAGTCCTTGGATTCAGCCTATTGGCTGCCAGTTGGGCCGCTTTTATCTTTGCACGACAATTGGTCGCCCCGATTCGACAGTTGGTAAAAGGCACGCAGGCGCTTGCAAAAGGTGACTACGAGAAAAAGCTGAAAGTAACACGGAAGGACGAGCTGGGTTTTCTAGTGACCTCCTTTAACGACATGACGGTTCGCATATCGGACGCGAAAAAATCGGCAGAAGCCGCTCAACGCGCGACGGAAGATCAGCACGCTGAACTCGAAACCATACTAAGCCATCTCTCTAACGGTGTATTAAGTTTTAATCTAAAGTGCCAATTAGAAACCGCTAACCAAGGCGCTGAGAATATTTTAGGTGTTGCCTTATCTGAATGTACGCAACTCGGTTTTGGCGAGATTGCTAACACCTATCCTGCAACCTCAGGATTAATGCAATTACTCTCGGAAAAACTGCCTATTAAAGACAATGGCTGGGAAGCGGGATACACCTATCAAGCTGACCATTTAAGGAAAACTTTGCTATTGAGCGGTTTACCCTTGTTGTCTGCCGACAAGTCTATCACCGGTTATGTGGTTGTTTTTGACGACGTAACACCCATTATTCAATCTCAACGAAACGCCGCTTGGGGTGAGGTCGCACAGCGCTTGGCGCATGAAATTAAAAACCCCTTAACCCCAATACAACTCTCTGCCGAGCGCTTACAACGTAAACTCAAAGGTCAGCTAGACAACGACTGTGAACTAATATTAGAGAAATCTATTACCACAATTGTGCAACAGGTCGACGCGATGAAAAGCATGGTTAATGATTTTTCAGAATATGCCAGGCCACCACAAACGCGGCCTCAATCGTTATCGATTGGAAGCCTACTTGAGGATATCCTGATGCTTTATCAAGGCCAAATAGCGTCAGATGATATTAATATTAGCTCTAGTTTAGCGAGTATTCACGCAGATTCCGTTCGCATGCGACAAGTGCTCATCAACCTGATTAAAAATGCGCAAGAGGCAACCGCTAATACTGAGAACGGCTATATTAAAGTGACCGCGAAAAATATTAATAATGATAAGACTGTTGAAATTTGCATTGCCGATAACGGCCCTGGGGTGGATAATTCGCAACTTGAGCAAATATTTGAACCCTATGTGACCTCAAAAGAAAAAGGAACTGGCTTGGGCTTAGCCATCGTTAAAAAGATAATTGAAGAGCACGGTGGTAGCATTCATGTGAAAGCGAGCGAAGTAGGTGGCGCTATATTTGTTATCCAATTGCCCGCTTTGCTAGAACAAACAAATTAAGAACGCGTATAGGATACATTTCGCTAAAACAAAAGGCACAAAATGAATAAATTACACATCTTAGTCATAGACGATGAACCTGATATTCGCAATTTGGTTTCTGACATCCTCGGCGATGAAGGCTACGAAGTCTCCACAGCTGAAAATGCTGCCACGGCTAGAAAACTACGTCATGAGTGCCGCCACGATTTAATATTGCTTGACATTTGGATGCCCGACGTTGACGGTGTGGCCTTATTAAAAGAGTGGGTTGATGAGGGTGAGTTATCGTGCCCCGTGGTAATGATGTCTGGGCACGGAACAGTCGAAACAGCGGTCGAAGCGACCCGTCTTGGCGCGTATGACTTTCTTGAGAAGCCGCTTTCCATTGCCAAATTATTGCTCACCATTGAGCGCGCACTGGAAACCGAAAAACTAAAACAAGAAAATATTGACCTTAAGCAGAGCACCGCTCAAGTCCAAGAACCCCTAGGCAATAGCCAAGCGATTAATCAATTATTAGAACAAGCACGCCGTCTAGGTTCGCACGATACGCGCGTATTGTTAACCGGCGAGCCTGGCAGCGGCAAAGAAACCTTGGCACACTACCTACACGAACATAGCCAAAGAAGTGACGGCCCCTTTGTCGAGCTCAATACAGGTGTCATTACCTCACAAAATGCACTGGAAGAATTCTTTGGCCATGAAGAAGGAGATTTTATCCATTACGGCCTGCTCGAACGCGCTAACCAAGGCACTTTATTTATTGATGAAATTGGCGATATGGATAACGAGGTTCAATTACGCCTACTTAGCGCGCTTGAATCTAAAAGCTTCCAACGCGTCGGTGGAAATGAGAATATAAATGCCGACGTAAGAATTATAGCCTCCACCCGCCAAGACCTTGAGGAGAGCATACAGGATGGAAAATTTAGGCAGGATTTATATTATCACTTAAACGTCGCGAGCCTGCATTTACCCGCCCTTAGAGAGCGTAAAAAAGACATCCCTCTGTTACTCGACTTCTATTTACAACACTATATTAAGCGCGAAAATTTACCTAAAAGAAAATTTACTATTGCAGCGCAGCAGTTTTTGAGCGATTATGCATGGCTTGGCAATATACGCGAACTTAAAAACGTCGTGCAACGTGTCTTAATTTTAGGAATTGGAGATGAAATTGGTCTCACCGAAGTCAAAACTACTCTTGGCGAGACAGCCCGTTCAGTCATTGATGCTAATGACCTCCCCGTCTTTTACGACTTACCACTCAAAGACGCGCGCGCGCAATTCGAAAAGGCTTATCTTGACTATCATTTGGACAAACATAAGGGCAGCGTTACAAAATTATCTGTCGCCGTTGGCATGGAAAGAACCCACTTGTATAGAAAATTGCATAACTTGGGTATTCAGTTTAGAAACAAACGCGAGAAGTAATTTTCTTTATAAGCGACACGTTTTCTCATGAGGATTATCATTCTAGGCGCGGGGCAAGTCGGCTTTACAGTCGCTAATAATTTAGCCCATGAGGATATTGATATCACGCTGGTGGATACCGACCAATCGGTCATTAATGCTGCCTGTGAGCACTTAGATATTGCAACAATTTGTGGCAATGCGACCCATCCCGATGTACTAGAAAGCGCCGGTATTAAACAGGCCGATATGATTATTGCTGCCACTGACAGCGATGAATGCAACATCATGGCCTGCCAAATTGCACACCACCTGTTTCAAGTTCCAAAAAAGATTGCGCGTATTAGGGCGCAAGCATTCTTGAAGGTAAAGGATCAGCTATTCAACTCTGAAACCATACCCATCGACGTTATTATCAACCCCGAAGAAGAAATCGTTGAGTTTATAAAAAGTCTTATTTTGCACCCTGGTGCACAGCAGGTTTTATCTTTTGCAGATGACTCACTCAGCTTGGTTGAAACCAATGTTAAAGCAGGACATGAAATTATAGGTTCCTCATTAAAGGAAATGACACAGATGCTAGGTGGGTTAGAAGCGCGTATCGCAGCCATCTTTCGTAACGGTAGCATTGTCATACCGAATTTTGATACCGAGGTTCAGGCCGGTGATCGCCTTTTCTTCATAGCACCGTCAAAGGATATTCAAGAAGTATTGAGAATTATATTTAATCAAAACAAACACTATAAAAGCGTGACTATTGCCGGTGGCGGACGCATTGGATTAGGGCTCGCTAAAGCTTTAGAAAACGAGTTACAGGTAAAAATCATTACCAAAAGTCCAGATAAAGCCCACCGTCTATCAGAGCAGCTCGACAATACCATCGTTCTATCAGGTGACGCGACAGATGAAGCCTTATTGTTGGACGAGAACATTGATCGAACAGATGTATTTTGCACCGTCACGAATGACGACGAAACCAATATTCTTTGCGCCATGCTAGCCAAAAGCCTCGGTGCACAAACGGTTATGAGCCTTGTCGATCGAACGGCTTATATGAGCCTTGTGGACAACGGCTCAATAGATAATGCTATTTATCCGCAACACACCACCATTGGTCGAATACTCACTCTCATCCGACGCGGCAGTATTTCACGCGTCCATTCACTGCTACGCGGAAAAGCCGAAGCTTTTGAAGCCACCATTCAAGATAATGGAACAAAGTCGACGATTGCTGGTAAGCAGATTAAAGATATAAAGCTGCCGGCCAGCGCCATTATTATCGGCGTCGTTCGCGAAGGGCAGCCTATCCTCGCTAAAAATGAACTCATCCTTATAGGCGGTGACCACGTTATTGTTTTCGTCACAGACAAAACAACCATTCGTACTGTTGAGGCGTTATTTCAACCGCCCAAATCACTCATTGGAAAGCTCAATGCACTTTAGTGCCATACGGCGTATAACAGGTCTATTACTTGCCCTGTTTAGCGTCACCATGCTGCCGCCCATCGCCGTTTCATATCTTTATCAGGAAAATAACCACCAGCCTTTTATCATCGGTTTCTTTTCCGTTTTCTTAGTAGGGCTCGCGCTTTGGTTAAGCGCACGCACAGCAAAAACCGAGCTACGCACACGCGATGGATTTGTCGTCGCCGCACTGTTTTGGATTACCCTTGGGCTCTCGGGCGCCATCCCTTTTTATGCCTCAAGCATGCCGTCACTTTCTTTAACGGACGCAATTTTTGAGTCTATTTCTGGGCTAACCACGACCGGCGCAACCGTTATTAGTGGTTTGGACTTTTTGCCAAAATCTATTTTATTTTATCGCCAACAACTGCAGTGGCTCGGCGGCATGGGTATCGTCGTATTAGCCGTCGCTATCTTACCGATGCTCGGCATTGGAGGAATGCAATTGTATAAGGCAGAAACTCCAGGTCCGTCTAAAGATGCCAAGTTAACGCCTCGCATTACCGAAACGGCAAAAGCTCTATGGATTATTTATCTTGGCCTCACCCTCATCTGTATTAGCGTGTATTGGATGGGAGGCATGACCCTTTTCGACGCTATTGCACACGGCTTTTCTACTGTTTCCATCGGTGGGTTTTCAACCCACGATGCAAGCTTTGCCTTTTTTGATAGCTCATTACTTAACTATAGTTGTGTCGTCTTTATGTTTCTATCGGGGATTAATTTTGCACTTCATTTTAAAGCGGCGCGCGGCTTACAACTTGAAGCCTACAAAAAGAATGACGAATTCAAAGCCTACGTTAATATACTGATTACCCACAGCTTAATTATTCTAATCGCTCTGTTTTTATATCTAGACTTTGTCAGCATCAGCACGACCTTCGAACAAACTTTATTTCAAGTCGTTTCCTTCTCAACAACCTCCGGCTTCACCTCAACCGACTATGCAGCGTGGCCGGGATTTATTCCCGTATTACTTATTTTTATGAGTTTTTACGGCGGTAGTGCAGGTTCTACCGCTGGTGGCATCAAAGTTATTCGCTTAGTTATTATGCTGAAACAGCTAGGCAGGGAAATAACTCACCTAGTCCACCCGCACGCATCCATGCCCGTTAAACTCGGCAAGCAAGCTGTGTCACCAACTATCATTCAAGCCGTTTGGGCATTTTTTACCGCATACATTCTATCCTTCGGTTTTTTAATGATTATGATGATGATAACGGGCTTAGATCAAGTCACGGCCTTTTCTGCCGTCGCTGCGACATTAAATAATTTAGGGCCTGGCTTAGGGGAAATAAGTAGCAATTTCGCAACCGTATCTGACCCAACCAAGTGGGTTGCCTGTTTTGCCATGTTGCTCGGGCGTCTTGAAATTTTCACCCTGCTCGTTTTATTTACGCCGCTTTTTTGGCGCAATTAAGTGCCTCATCCCAGCCAACAAAAATGGGATGCTATCTACCAAAAGCGGTCTACCGAATCGCTTACGCCCGCTCAGGTACTGTCTGGACATAGCCATTTACTTCCCGACCAAGGTTGCGCCTTGGATCTCGCCTGCGGGCTAGGGGCTAACGCGCTTCTGCTTGCAAAACACGGCTTAAACGTCGACGCATTTGATATTTCAGCAGTTGCCATTGACAAACTTAAACAAAATGTCACTTTCAACCCGCTCATTAACGCCCTCGTATGTGATATTTTAAACTATCCGCTAGAAAGAAACACCTACGACATCATCGTCGTTTCTCGTTTTTTAGAGCGTAGTTTAGCGCCTAAACTTATTCGTGCGTTAAAGCCAGAAGGCCTCATTTTTTATCAAACCTTTACCCAAAAAAAAGTTAGCACTGATGGGCCCAGCAACCCTGCCTTTCTATTAGCCAAAAATGAACTTCAACAGCTATTCAGCTCACTCTCCTTGATTTATTATCACGAAGAAGGTTTTGTTGGCGATACGAATGCCGGCTTTAGAAATGAAGCCATGCTGATTGCGCAAAAGGCCTCTTAAGCGAAAAGCTGTTGTCACAGCGTAAAACTAGAAAGTCTTGTACAATAGCGGGCTAACTAAACGAGATTCACCATGACAAATATTCAACGTATTACACCTGTCCAAGCCAAGGAAATCCTTGACGTTGAGACCGGAGCACTACTGATTGATGTGCGCACAAAAATGGAATATACCTTTGTCGGCCACCCCATAGGCGCGCTACACATTCCTATTCAAGAATCCCCCGCGTGGGAAACACTGGATAATTTTATCGATAACGTCACGCAAGCAACTGGCAAAAATGTGCCCCTCGTATTGATGTGCCGCAGTGGCGTGCGTTCCATGAAAGCTGCTGAAATACTTGCACAAGCGGGTTTTCAAAACCTCTACAACATGGAAGAAGGTTTCGAAGGCGATAAAGACGACAACAAACACCGCAGCACCACCGGCGGCTGGCGCTTTCATAAACTACCTTGGGAACAAGGTTAAACAGCCTCAGCTTTATATTAAAGACCACATCAAATTAATACTATTAGGATAGACCACTCGTGAAACAAAACCTTCGTAACATCGCCATTATCGCCCACGTTGACCATGGTAAAACAACGCTTGTAGACAAACTACTTGAACAATCCGGCACGCTCGACCGTAAAAATGCGGGCACCGAGCGCATCATGGATTCTAACGACCAAGAAAAAGAACGCGGCATTACCATTCTTGCTAAAAACACGGCGATCGAATGGCAAGGCATACACATCAATATCGTTGACACCCCCGGCCACGCCGATTTTGGTGGCGAGGTGGAACGTGTTTTGTCGATGGTTGATTGTGTATTGCTGCTCGTTGACGCCGTTGATGGTCCGATGCCTCAAACACGCTTTGTTACCTCTAAAGCTTTCGAGCAAGGCCTTAAACCCATCGTCGTCATCAACAAAGTTGATCGGCCCGGTTCTCGCCCAGATTGGGTAATTGATCAGGTTTTCGATCTATTTGATAAACTCGGTGCCACCGACGAACAACTCGACTTTCCTGTCATCTACGCTTCTGCACTTAACGGTGTAGCGGGCCCCGAAGCCGATGAGCTTGCTGATGATATGACCCCGCTTTTTGAAATCATTCGGGATTCTGTACCTGAGCCCGTGGTTGATATTGATGCACCCTTTCAAATGCAAATTTCATCGCTTGCCTACGATAGCTACGTGGGCGTTATCGGCGTAGGCCGCATAACACGTGGCAGTTTAAAACCTGGGCAAACCGTCGTCATCGTCGACAACAAGGGTGAACAACGCAAAGGCAAAGTACTCAACGTGAAAGGTCATCTTGGTCTCGAGCGCATCGACGTCGAAGAAGCCTTTGCTGGCGATATCGTTTGTATCAACGGAATTGACGCCTTAGGTATTTCTGATACCTTGTGTGACCCTGAGCACATCGAAACATTACCCGCCTTATCGGTCGACGAGCCGACGGTGAGCATGACCTTTTCTGTCAACAGCTCGCCTTTCGCAGGTCAGGACGGTAAATTCGTAACCTCACGAAATATTAAAGACCGCCTACAACAAGAGCTCATTCATAACGTAGCGCTACGTGTTGCGCCTAGTGATAGCGCCGATAAATTTATCGTTTCTGGCCGAGGTGAATTACACCTGTCTGTACTTATTGAAACCATGCGACGCGAAGGGTTCGAACTAGGCGTTTCTCGTCCCGAGGTTATCCAAAAAGAAATCGACGGCAAACTACAAGAGCCTTTTGAACAAGTGGTTATCGATATTGAAGAGCAGCACCAAGGGTCCATTATGGAAGAGATGGGTTCGCGTAAGGCTGAACTCAACAATATGGAACCCGATGGAAAAGGCCGTATTCGCCTTGAATTCATCATCCCTTCGAGAGGACTCATTGGTTTTAGGGGGCACTTTTTAACCTTAACGTCTGGCTCTGGCATTATGACCAGCATCTTCGACCACTACGGTGAGGTTAAATCGGGTGAGATTACGTCACGTCAAAATGGTGTATTAGTCTCTATGGTTAAGGGAAAAACATTAGCCTTTGGTTTATTCGGCTTACAAGAACGCGGGCGTTTATTTTTAGGCCACGCAGAAGAAGTTTATGAAGGGCAAATCGTGGGCATCCACTCCCGCAGTAACGATCTAGTGGTTAACCCAACTAAGGGTAAGCAACTCACCAACGTGCGCGCGTCAGGCACAGATGAAGCTCTTACATTAACACCGCATATTCAATACACGCTGGAACAATCTTTAGAGTTTATTGAGGATGACGAACTGGTCGAAGTAACACCTAATTTCATCCGTTTAAGAAAGAAATTACTGACCGAAAACGAGCGCAAACGCGCATCAAGGGCGCCAAAAAATTCCTGATATTTCGGCTTTCTAGAAACGGAAAACGTTCAAGCAAAAAAAAGCCGACAGGGGGTCCCGTCGGCTTAAGTTGTCGCAAGGCTTGGTTGGCAGAAAATCCGTCCTTGTGCAAAATCCATCTGCTCAGCGCTATCCATCTCGCTATTCCACAAACAATCCGTTGTTAATGAGAGCCTTCTCATCGATTTTTTAAGCGACAAACTCAGTATAAAGCGATTAATTTTCAGAGAAACCAGCCGCCACTTAAATCACTGTAAGCATACGCTTACACGAGCAAAGTTATCTCCCCTTAAACACATACTCGCTAAACAGTCCGCCAAACTACGTTTAACTGTATAAGTTCAGAAAGGTATTGCACTATAGCGCAGGAGAATAGCGGTGCAATATAAACACATAGGTTACGGAGTTAAAGGCTTCTATCGATTAGCCGGTTATGCGATAAGTAACGAGATGGATACAAGCATAAGTACAGAACGATTGAAGGTGCTAGAGTTTTGGACTAAACACGGACTTCAAGCAGCTATAGATCACAGCGGTAAGAGCAAAAGAACGCTGTA
>LWTN01000233.1 GCA_002101225.1 Cycloclasticus sp. symbiont of Poecilosclerida sp. M
CAACCCCAATCCACTTGCACCGGGTATAAGCAACCCTCCAATATCCGCACCAAGTGCACTGATATTTTCTCCTAGATTATCACAGCTACCAAAGGCGTTATCAGCTAAAAGACGATATAAGTCATAAACGATAAACCCAATGTCAGCCAGCGCATCGATAAAGAGCCCACTCGAATCAGTATAATTAACCGGATTCCCCCCAACATACCCATAAGTATTAACCCCCCCACTCAACCCTATCCGATCACTGGTAATATACCTCCCCGTTTCTGGGTTGTAATACCTATTCCAGTTATAGTGCAGGTTGGTCTCTTGGTCGTAGTACTGCCCCGGGAATCGTAGGTTTATTTGTATATTGGCCAGCTCTTGTGGTGGCGTATCACCAAAGGCATTGCCTTCCCATCGCCAAACTATTTGTTGGTTTTGGTCTGTGGCTAATCGTGCGGTTTGTAGCTGGTCGGTGTGTAGATAGCTGATGGTTTCGTTTGTGGCACTGATATTTATCTGGGCGATCGGGTTGCCGTTATGCCATAGGTAGTCTTTTATCGGCGTGCCGTCTGCCTGTGTTTCACTGATTAATTGGCCGGTTAGGTCATAGTGGTAGACGGTGGTATTGGCTCCTGTTGTTTTCTGGGTTCGTTGCCCTTGGCTGTTGTAAAGGTAACTGGCTAGGGTTTGTCCGCTTTGTTGTATGTCTTTTAAACGCCCTGCGTTGTTGTAGCTGTAGCTTCGGCCTTGGGTGTCTTCGGTTAGGTTACCGGCGCCGTCGTAGTTGAGCGTTTGGGTGTCTATATCTGTTAGTTGATTGCTCTGTGGGCTATAACCATAGGTTTTGGTGAAGCTGTCGGTGCTCAGCTGCACTCTATTACCGTTGGCATCGTAGTCTATGAGGTTGTTAATACTGCCTTGGGTGTCCCCATACAGGCGGTTAAGCTCATCATATAGATAATGGTTATCGGTTTGATCGTGTTGACGGCTTAATAGGTTGCCATTGGCGTCATAGCTCATCAGGGTTTGGTTAAGGCCTGTTAAGTCCGTTTGGATTAGACGGCTTTGTAGATCGTATTGGCGGGTTTCAGTTAAGCCGTTGCCGTAAATACGTTGGTTAACTTGGCCGGTGGCGGTGTATTGCACATTATTGATAATACTTTGGCTGCTGCCATTAAGGGTTGCCTCTATAGCGCTGATGCGCTGTAGGCTGTCTCGGCTGTAGTCAACTTGGCGGCCACTGGGGAGGGTCATTTGGGTTAGTTGATGGCTGCCGTTGTATTGGTAGCTTTGGCTGTAGTTAATGCCCTGTTTTGTTTCAACCTTATCGGTGATATTGCCATAGCCATCATAGCTGAGTGCTGTTGTGCCGCTTTGATCGGTGATCTGGCATAAACGTCCAATGCCGTTCGTGCAGTTGTCATACGTTAGCGTGACGTTTTCTGCACTATCGGGGAAGCTGATGCTGGCGAGGCGGTTGAGCGCATCGTAGCTATAGCTGCGGCTGATGCCTCTGGCATCGGTCAGCGATGTTAGGTTGTTGTTTAAATCGTAACTGTAGGCGAGCGTACCGCGGTCTGCACTGACCTCTTCGGTGATACGTCCCAGTGCGTCTACTTGATAGTCGGTTTGGCTACCATTGGGGGCGATAACTTGGGTTAACTGCCCGTTACTGTTGTATTGGTAATGGGTGTTACCTAATAGCGCATCAATGTGTTGGGTGAGGCGATTACCGGGGTCATATTGTTGACTGCTGGTATTGTTATTGGCATCTATAAGGCCAATTGGGTTGTCCGCACCATCATATTCGAACTGCTGAGTACTTTGCCCTCCTAAGTGGGGTTGTTGCAGGCTGGCTAAGCGATCCATTGCATCATAGCTTTGTTGCAAGGTTGCAGCCAAAGCACCATCGGATGCTGTTGAGTCCGTTTGAGTTCGGTTACCATTGGCATCGTAGCGGTATTCAATGCGTTGGTTCAAAAGGTGTCAGATATTATCATTTGTATGGTTTGGGCTTCTCCCAGTTGTTTGATTACCATCAAATCAAGCTGCCTGACCTCTGGATTTTTTCATGTTTATTTGTAAAATTCAGTCGTTATAACCTTACCATTTAATTCATCAACCTGGCATTCATAAGAAGAAAATGAAGAAACAACTAAGGGAGTCTTTTGTTTTATCCTCCAATACACATCTGATGTTTTAGATGTTGGTAATTCTGCCTCCCACAATTTATTGCCTTGACGATCAAACCCAAGTAAATTCCGATATTGGTCGGACTTACCCAAATTTGCGTTAGGATCGAGAAAGACAACAACAACACCTGACAATGCAAATGCATCTTTTATGGGGTATGGCAAATCAACAACGCAAGTTGAGTTAATTGTTAACTTGTTTTCTGAGAATTCTACTCGAATCATCGCAACCGTCTTCCTAACCCAAAGTTCCCTGTTGGTATTCGATCTAGAAGTTCAAATTGCTCCGCTCCGCCTCTCCTGTTTGGGAAAGTTTTATTTGCTCGAGTAGGTGCTGCTCGAGACCGCCTAACTCTCGTTCCTGCGGGCACCAGCACTTCTTGCACCAGATCAGCGCGATTTGTCCTCGGCAGTGCAAGTGCTTCTCGAGCAAACGCACTGCTTTTAGGCTTAACAGCTGTTACAAACCCACCAACTGAATTACCTCCAGAAAATACACGATAGAACATTTGATCAGATTTAGTGGCAAATTCACGTACAATTCCTGCTTCGTTAGTTGTTTTTTTTGTAGCTCGAACACCCAACCCCAATCCACTTGCACCGGGTATAAGCAACCCTCCAATATCCGCACCAAGTGCACTGATATTTTCTCCTAGATTATCACAGCTACCAAAGGCGTTATCAGCTAAAAGACGATATAAGTCATAATTAAACGGGACGCTACCCTTTGTTTGAGAATCATGGGGTGAGTTCACAAATAATTAGGGTCAGAGTGAAATTAATCTAACTAGCTATGATTAAACGGGACGCTATGAGGTTTCCCCAGTTTAACGGATGCGGGTTCTTCTTCAAATTAAACGGGACGCTATAGGCATTAAAAAAGCCGCTAACTTTAGTAAGTTAGCGGCTCGTATGGATTTTTTAAGTCTTCCTAAGACCTTGAAATGGTGGAGGCGGCGGGAATCGAACCCGCGTCCGCAAGCACTCCGCCCTCGGCTCTACATGCTTATCCTATAACTTTTGATTTAATTAGTGGTTACCCGATAGGCTAGGAAGACCAAAAACGATTCCGGTAAAGTTTTAGTAGATCGGCCCCGAACAAGCTTCACTGCGATCTTATGAGCTATGATGCCTGAATGATCCGAGGATCTCTGGACGCATAAGCACGGCTCCAGTCAGACAGCAATCTACTGGTTCTTAAGCAGCGAGTGCGTAGTTGTCGTCGTTTGCAACTATATATTTTCAGATGTTTTACGAGATTCCTGAAAGCTCGGCATGCACCTAAGGTTTTGCTACCCGCGTCGAAGCCAAGTCGCCCCCTTGGTATTTGTTTGATAATATACAGCAACAAAGATTCATTAAATAGTTAGTTTTATGACCAATTTCATATGCAGTTCATATTCATGCTTATTTTAAAGTGTAATGCTTAACGTGCTTTCTTCCAGTAAAAGCTTTTTGATAGCTTGTGCCACGATGTTTGGAATGTTGCTGATTATTTGGTGGCCCAGTTTTATGTATTTGGGTGATTTGTTTGGTTATGCGCAAGAGGAATCCATCCAAGGCGTGTCGTTATTGGATTTTTTCAAAGCAGAACTTCTGATTATGTTAGTGGTTGGAGTTGTATTGCTTAACTATAAAAAAGTTAGGCAAGTGACGGACGGTATGGGGCGTGTTAATCGCCACTTGGTTCTATTTGTGTGGGTTTCTGGGCAAGTAATAGTTGGTTTTGTCGCAGGTGGTTTCTTAGCGCATCAAGACACGCCATGGTACCAAGCGGTCGGTGAGGCGGGCGGGATTATGCCGGCGCAAGCAATCATCTTGTTAGTGTGTTATCCCGCTTATTTGTTTTTTGGCGGTGGAGCCTATATTTATACGAAAACACGCTTACCAAAATTTCTAGAAGGAAAAAAAATTGTTTATTTAATATTGACCTTCGCGCCACTTGTTTTTTTGCCGTACTACAAAGGGGGTGTATCAGTCGCGCCTAATGAACTGCTGGAATTTATTTACCTAGTTGTGTGCTGGCTTTTAAGTACGGCTTGGTTAGTGGTGGGTGTGCTGTATTTGGTTTTTAAATCGGCTAAAGAAATTTTGGATGGCTTGCATCGGCCATATGATGAGGATGTATATTAATTTAATGTTTCATTAAGCGCTGCTTTTCGCGTTGCCAATCTTTAGCTTTTAATGAGGCACGTTTATCGTGCATTTGTTTACCTTTTGCCGTGCCTATTTCCAATTTCACCCGTCCTTTTGACCAATACATAGCCAGTGGCACAATCGTAAACCCTTTACGATCAACCGCACTAATCAGCCCATTTAATTCACGGCGGTTAAGAAGCAGCTTTCGTAAGCGTAGTGCTTCAGGGTTGATATGTGTTGAAGCAGAAAGCAGCGGTGATATATGTGCGCCAGACAAAAATGCTTCGCCTTTTTTTAAGGTGATATAGCTTTCTTTTAGTTGAACGCGGCCGTCGCGAATACTTTTCACTTCCCAACCCTCAAGGACTAGCCCAGCTTCAAAGCGCTGGTCTATGAAGTAGTCGTGCGTCGCTTTCTTATTTTGCGCAATATGATTTACGCTCGTTTTTTTCTTTTTACTTGCCATGGGATTATTTTAAACGAGCACTCAAATGAAGGCTATAAAAGGTGTGCTTTTTTGGCTTAAGGGTTTATGATTGCTCTCAATGAGAATTCATAGAGAATCCTAGTATGAATAAAGTATCACAGCATGGAGAATGGACGTCTAGGTGGTCATTTATATTGGCTGCTACGGGCTCTGCTGTTGGGCTAGGTAATATCTGGAAGTTTCCCTATATCACGGGTGAAAATGGTGGTGGGGCCTTCGTGTTGGTGTATTTGATTTGTATTTGTTTGATTGGTATCCCCATCATGATGGCGGAAATCGTGTTGGGGCGACAAGGTAGGCAAAGTCCGATTAACACGATGCGTGATTTAGCTAAAAAAGCCGGCGCACATAGATACTGGTCGCTAGTGGGTTGGCTAGGTGTTATCGCGGGTTTTCTTATTTTGTCTTACTACAGTGTGATAGCCGGTTGGGCGATGGCGTATGTGGTGCGTGTGGCTAGTGGAATGTTTGATGGTGCAACGGGTGATGGGGTCAAAAATATCTTCGTTCAGTTTATCTCTGACCCAGAAAAGCTACTCGCCTGGCACAGTCTTTTTATGATCTTAACGATGCTCGTTGTGGCGCGTGGGATTAAAGGCTTGGAGCGGGCCGTTAAGTTTTTAATGCCCTCATTGTTTGTATTGCTGCTTTTGTTAGTGGGGTACTCGATGAGTCAAGGCGCATTCGGACAAGGCGTGTCTTTTATGTTTAACCTTGATTTTAGTAAGTTATCGGGCGAAAGTGTTCTAACGGCTATGGGTCATGCCTTTTTTACTATCAGCCTAGGCATGGGTGCCATCATGGTTTACGGCGCTTACCTCCCCTCTAATGTATCGATAGCGTCTACGACCTTGGTCATTGTAATAGCCGATACCTTAGTTGCTTTGCTCGCAGGTTTGGTTATTTTTCCGATTGTTTTTGCCAATGGTTTGGAACCTGCGAGTGGCCCTGGTTTAATTTTCCAAACCTTACCCATTGCCTTTGGGCATATGGGATTCGGCGCATTTTTTGGCACACTGTTTTTTGTATTACTGGTGTTTGCAGCGTGGTCGTCTTCTATTTCGTTAATCGAACCGGCTGTTTCGTGGTTAGTAGAAAATAAAAAAATTAGTAGAATGCGGGCGTGTATATGGGCTGGTTTGGCGACGTGGTTTGTTGGTGTGGGGACCGTTTTATCGTTTAACTATATGTCGGATGTAACCCTGTTTGGGCGTACTTTTTTTGATTTATTAGATTTCTTAACCGCTAATATCATGTTGCCCTTAGGTGGGATTTGTATCGCTATTTTTGCAGGCTGGATTATCAGTAAACAATCTAGCGAGGAAGAGTTGGGATTACCACGGGGTGGTTATTATGAGGCATGGCGTTTTTTGGTTAAATATATTTCTCCGGCGGCGGTTATTATTGTCTTTATGAACGTGGTTGGAATTTTATAAGTAGATGCATAAGATTGAACGTAGTGCCTTAGTTAGACATTCCTCCAACGAGATGTTTGAGCTGGTCAATGATATTGCTGCCTATTCTAGCTTTTTGAAATGGTGTAGGAGCAGCCGGGTTATTTCCGAAACACCAGAGGAGATGGAGGCGGAACTAGAAATTGCTTGGAAAGTTTTGCATAAAACATTTTCTACGCATAATTTAAAAAAAACAGGAGAGAGCATCCAGTTGGAACTTGTTTCTGGCCCTTTTCAGTCTTTGCGTGGTACCTGGCTTTTTAAGCAGCTGCGAGAAGACGCATGCAAAATCACTATGGATATAGAATTTGAATTTAAAAGTTCGGTTAGCAATATGGTCTTCTCATCAATTTTCGGGCAAATTTGTGGTTCACTAATGGACTCATTCATTAAGCGGGCGGATGAAATTTATGGATGACTATTCCCATCTGCTTGTCGAAGTGGCTTATGCAACGCCAAATAAACAAGTTATTTTAACGGTTCTATATGAAGATAACATGACGGTTGAAAGGGCCATTAAGGTATCAGGTGTTTTAGATCAGTTCACAGAAATCGATTTATTAGTAAATACAGTGGGTATCTTTAGTAAGCCCTGTAAAACAGATACCGAATTACGCGTAGGCGATCGAGTAGAAATTTATCGGCCGCTCATTGCAGACCCTAAAGAGGTTAGGCGACAACGCGCCGAAGCTGGAAAAGTTACAAAAAAGGGTGCAGGTTCTGCATCAAATTAAAGCTTGAATTTAGGCAAAAATGCCTTATATTCACTCAATGGAACTTCAATATACCATTGCATTATTTTCTATCACATCAAGTGAGGCGTCTTTACGCCAAATGGTTGTTCGCAGTCACGTTCTGTTAGATAGTCTCCTGCTGCCGCTGCGCGGCTAATGAAAATACCTGGCGAGGTGATACGTATTTACCAATAAGTTTTAAATTTGCCATAAAATACATGGCATATGGAGTCTATTAAATGAGTAAAGAAAAATTAATTATTTTTGATACAACCTTGCGCGATGGGGAGCAAAGCCCAGGTGCAGCGATGACAGCTGATGAGAAGTTACGCATTGCTAAAGCCTTAGAGCGTATGAAGGTTGATGTTATCGAAGCAGGGTTTCCGATTTCGAGCGAGGGTGATTTTCTAGCGGTACAAAGTATTGCAAACGTTGTAAAAGATAGCCGAATTTGTGGCCTTGCACGAACCAATAAAGAAGATATAGAAAGGGCGGGTGAAGCGCTCAAAAATGCTAATGCATCGCGTATTCATACGTTTATTGCAACCTCACCTTTGCATATGCGCGAGAAATTGCAAATGGAGCCTGAGCAAGTCGTTGAGCAGGCGATTAAAGCCGTTAAGTTAGCGCGTCAATATACCGACGATGTGGAGTTCTCGCCTGAGGATGCTGGTCGTTCTGAGCTAGACTTTTTGTGTCGTATTATTGAAGTGGCAATTGAAGCTGGCGCAACCACGATTAATATTCCCGATACAGTAGGTTATAACTTGCCAGAACAATACGGCAAGACGATTCGCGATTTAATTGAACGCGTACCTAATTCGGGTAAGGCAATTTTTTCCACCCATTGTCATAACGATTTGGGCTTAGCGGTGGCTAATTCACTTGCTGGTGTGATGAATGGAGCTCGACAAGTTGAATGTTCGATAAATGGTTTGGGTGAACGAGCGGGTAATGCAGCGATTGAAGAAGTCGTGATGGCAATACGCACGCGTCAAGATTTGTTTCCTTGTGATGTTGATGTTGATGCGACACAAATAATTACCTGCTCTAAGCTTGTTTCAAGTATTACTGGGTTTGCTATTCAACCGAATAAGGCGATTGTTGGTGTTAATGCTTTTGCGCACGAATCGGGCATTCATCAAGATGGCGTTTTAAAGTCGCGTGAAACGTATGAGATTATGCGTGCCCAAGACGTTGGCTTAAGCTCAAATAAATTGGTGCTAGGAAAACTATCTGGACGCAGTGCGTTTAAAAATCGTCTAGACGAGATGGGTATTGAGCTAGATAGTAAAGAAGAATTAAATGATGCTTTTCGGCGTTTTAAGGAATTAGCTGATAAAAAATCGGTGATTTTTGATGAGGACATACAATCACTATTGTTGGATGTGGGGTTTGATGAGCAGATGGTTGAAAAAGTGAAATTAGTGACGCTTAAAACTTGCTCTGAAACAGGGGAAACACCACACGCAGCCATCATGCTGAATGTTGGGGGCGTGGAACAGTCTAGCGAAGCCAGTGGTGGTGGAGCTGTTGATGCCACGTTTAAAGCAATTGAAAAAATCATTAACAGTGGCTCAAGCCTATTGCTTTACTCTGTAAATAATGTGACTGAAGGCACCGATTCGCTTGGTGAGGTGGGCGTTAGGTTAGAAAAGGCGGGTCGGGTGGTCAATGGACACGGTTCTGATACTGATATTGTTATGGCTTCTGCCAAAGCCTACATAAAGGCGTTAAATAAGTTAGAAATGCCAAGTGAAAGGATTCATCCACAAGCATCTAGCGCAATTTAGTTAGTTCTATTGAATAAAAAACCCAGCTAAATGTTGAGTTTTTCATTGGGTTTTATTCGTCATTTAGTGGCTTATTAGGGGATAGCAAAAAATGCATTCTCGCAATCGCTATTGGTTTGCTCTCATCTTTTTGCCAAGCCTGTGCATTGCATAAGGCGACGCGGTTTCCCATGCGTGTTACCTCGCAAGATGAATAGGTCGCGGTAGCTTCACCTTTGCGTAGATAGTCAATTGAGAAATCGATAATTTTAGGTATCTTAGTCAGGGTGTTTGCCACATTAGGTCGAGCAAAGCTGCGTTTTCAAGGAATCCAGCCACCGCGCCGCCGTGTAACGCAGCTAGGATGGGGTTGCCAATGTTGCCTTCTTTAAATGGAAGGTGTGAAATAATTGTACCTTCTTGTAAAGACAACTCTACGCCTAAAAATTTTGCGTAGGGAATCATCTCGCCTAGGGGGCAGGTTTATTTCCAGTTTTTAATAGGTGAATACGTTTAAGAAGGCTCATTTGGACATTGGGAAAGAACTGTTTGAACGCATGAATGTGCTGCAAGCCGTCGCAATAGGCTTGTTTATATCGTCTGCATAGACCGTCGATCGGACAAAAGCTATGGTATGCGTTATTCGATAACACTCGGCCATTGCGAAGACACCTTCGCCGGATTTGGCAGCTCTCATATGGTCAATGCGTAAGTCCAGCGTTGCCATTGCACGGAAGTTATTTTGAGCTTGAATAATTGCGACACCAAAAGCCGTATCAACCAATGTTGTAATGGCGCCACCATGGATTAAACGCTTTACAGGATCGCCAATCAAGTTTTCGTTAAAAGGCAACTTGATAGTTATTGTGTTTTTGCTGGTAGACAGTAATTGCAGGTTTAAGCTTTAGCGTGTGGCGTTTGGCAAATTTCTTTTAAAAATTCGCTAATCAGCATTTGCATTACTTAGTATTTTTCGTCGTATTCAATTCCAATTGCTTCTAAAGCTTCATCCACAATGGTCTTATCATCTTCTACACGCCGTGGAACGTCGACAACTTCGGTGTTAATAGTCATCGGTTTGAATTCGTTGCTAGGTCTAAAATCCCCCTTTAATCCAGCCAGTTCCCCATCCTTAAAGATTACCGTTATCCTTTCACGGGTACTTTGGCTACCACCTTTTTTAAGGTTGTAAAAGTAATCCCAACGCTCTTTATGGAATGGGTCGACCAGCAAGGGCGTGCCCAGTAAGAATTTTACTTGTCGTTTATCCATGCCAGGACGTAACTGATCAATCATCTCTTGTGTGACTACGTTACCTTGGCGAACGTTAATTTTATAGACGCCAGGCATATTCTCTGCAAGCACTTGCATCTCATCATTGAGCGTTTTTGCAGTTGAGCAAGCGGTTAATAATGTCGTTAAGACTGAGACTAAAATAATAATGAGAAGCGTTCGCATATTATGTGTGACTGTGTATGATTAAGGCAGTAGGATAATACATTATCTATGTATTTTATTCATCTAATTTTGGGGATGTGATGGAGTCTAAAGACTTAAGAGATGCGGGTTTAAAAGTAACACTACCCAGGTTAAAAATACTCAAGATGCTTGAAAAAGCAGCGAACCGTCACCTTTCTGCTGAGGCGATATATAAGGTGTTACTTGAGGAAGGCGAGGAGATTGGTCTAGCAACTGTTTACCGTGTCCTCACGCAGTTTGAATCAGCAGGCTTGATTAAAAGGCATCACTTTGAAGGTGGAAATTCTGTATTTGAATTGGAACAAGGCGAGCACCACGATCATATTTTATGTATTAAATGTGGCCGAGTTGACGAGTTTTATGACGATTTAATTGAAGAAAGGCAAAACAAGGTAGCGGAAAAATTAGGCTATAAAATGACCGATCATAGCTTGTATATGTATGGTGTTTGCCCAGCTTGTAACGCTTAACCAATTCGGTTGTATTAAGCGGTATTAGCATTCTCGACCATTTCTTGCGCATGAGCGATGGTTTTTTCAGACATCTCGGTGCCGCCTAACATTCTTGCTACCTCGCGCACTCTTTGCTCATTATCGAGTAGTTTGACCTCTGTTTGCATAGCTCCTTGTTCTTTTGATTTGCTAACAAATATGTGCTGTTGCCCTTGGGACGCAACTTGAGGTAAATGGGTGACGCAAAGTATTTGTCGATCAGCAGCTAGTTCGCGCAATCGCACGCCCACCGTTTCAGCAACTCCACCCCCTATGCCGGCATCAACTTCGTCAAAGATAAGCGTCGGTGTTGTTTTTGCTTGCGTAGCGACGACTTGAATTGCAAGGCTGATACGAGAAAGTTCACCGCCTGACGCAACTTTTCCCATCGGCATAAGTGGCATCCCCGGGTTGGTGGATATCATGAGTTGAACTTGATCCAAGCCATTTAACAAGGGCTTGCTTTGTTCGTCATAGTGGCACTGTATTTCCAATTTTCCATCTGGTAAGCCGAGCGTTTTAAGTGTGCTTGATATGTGCCCGCCCAGCTCTTCAGCTTTGTCGCTTCGCCGTTGATGTAACAATAAGGCGGCTGAATAATAGTTGTGTTCAGACGTTTTTATTTCTTGTTGCAAAGCTGAAAGGCGTTCGTCGCGGTGCTCTAGTTGATTAAGCCGACTTTCTAAAGAGCGATATTTTTCTTTAATTTGATTGGGTTCAACATGGAGTTTGCGAGCCAGCTTGTGTACTAAGCTTAGACGCTGGTCCATTGCTTGTTGCTGTTCAGGGTCGGCGTTTTGGTTGTCTAATTTTGACCTTAAGTCTCGCCCAGCTTCTTGTATTTGAATAACAGCTTCAGTTAACTGTTCCGAAACCTCGCTGAATTCCGGAGCCATATCTGCCAATGTTGTAACGTGCTGACTAACGTCGCTTAGCTGTGTGTATATCGATTGGGCATCGTCTTCATATAGCTGGTTAGCTTGTCGCTCTCCAACCTCAACAATTTTACCCATGTTGGATAAGCGAGTGTGTTCTTCGATAAGCTTGGCGTAGTCAAAATTAACGAGGTCAGCTTCCTCCAGTTCTTGAATTTGATAACGCAGCAATTGTTTTTCGCCTTCATTATCTACGTTTCCGCCTGCTAGCTTCACGAGCTCATCGTTCAAAGTTTTCCAATGCTCATAAGCATTCTGACAATTTAAAAGCTCACTTTTCGGCTGACATGAATCATCAACTAAGGCGCACTGTTTGCTGGGTTGCAATAGGGTTAAGTGGGCGTGTTGGCCGTGAATGCCAATAAGATGGGTGGACAAGTCTTCCAGTGTTTTCAGGTTAACGGCTTGGCCGTTAATAAACGCGCGGGAACGGCCATCTGCATTTACAACACGGCGGATAATGCATTCCTCGTCGTCAATTTCGTGCTGTTCGAGCCAGTGTTTAACTGAGTCGATTTGGCTAATATCAAAGTCTAAGCTTATTTCTGCTTTTTCCGCTCCTGGCCGAAGTAGGGTTGTGTCTGCGCGCTCACCTAGACATAATTTCATCGCCGTTAATAGAATCGATTTACCCGCTCCTGTTTCACCCGTCAGCACGGTCATGCCTGGGCTTAGTTCAAGGTTGAGCGTATCAACAACGGCAAGGCCTCTAATGTAGATCGAACGTAGCACGACTAAGACGTTATCAAGGTGAGGTGCTCCAGTTTAGCTTGGCGCGTAATATTTCAAAAAAGTCGTGGTCTTTGGGATGTAACAAGCGGATTTTTTTGTCGTGCTGTTTAATGCTTACGCGGTCTCCCTCACGAATGGTAGGCAAAATAACGTTATCGCAAGTGAGTTGGGCCTCGTGTTTGTCACGCTGACTAAAGCTTATGTCAATCGTACTATTGCCATCGACAACGATGGGCCGATTACTCAGCGTATGGGGGTTGATAGGTACGAGCACTAAAGCATTAAGAGATGGATGCATTAAAGGGCCGCCACCTGATAATGCATAGGCGGTTGACCCCGTTGGTGTTGCGATAATGAGCCCATCGGAGCGTTGGGTGTTAAGAAACTTCTTGTCAACAAAGGTTTCAATTTCGATTAATCCTGGAGACTGTAGGCGGTGTATAGCGACTTCATTAAAGGCAGACTGTTGGAAAATCAACTCATCTTGTCTAAATATTTGGGCGTTTAAAATGACGCGTTCTTCGGCATGAAAATGACCGTCAAGGATCTCTTTTATTTTGTTGTTCATGTCGTCGGGTGAGACATCAACTAAAAAACCGAGCGTACCAAGATTGACGCCAATTAATGGGATGTCTGTGTTTACAAGCGATCGAGCCGCTGATAATAACGTGCCATCACCGCCGACTGAGATAATCAAATCACTCCGTTTGGCTAACGTTTCAATGTCGCAGATTTGATCGCTCAATGTTTCAGTGTGTTTAGCGGTTTCAGGATCCACCAAGATATTTAAGCCTTGCTCAGCAAGAAACTGGCAAAGCGCACGGGTCGTTTGCCGTATGTCGTTTGCCTTCGGTTTGCTGATTAGCCCAATGGTTTTAAAAGCTTGCTTCATGTAACTCCTTATATATCGCGAAAATCTACCACGAAGTGAACAATTATGCGCTGTAATTCTAAAGAATTTTACTTCAAAGGTTTAGTTTTGGTTTGGCGTGTGATGATAAATAATAATATCGCTATGATTTTTAGCACTGTCTAGCCTTGAGTACTAAATTCGCTCATAATATGACCCATATGAATTCCCATTTTCCAGAGCTCAACGAGCGATCTCAGCAGCTATTAAAGTTATTAGTTGAACGCTTTATACAAGACGGGCAGCCGGTTGGATCGCGCGCGCTTTCGTGTGAAAAAGGTTTGGGCTTAAGCTCAGCTACGATACGTAATGTGATGGCTGACTTGGAAGAATTGGGCCTTATACACTCACCGCATACGTCGGCCGGCCGCGTACCCACCAATAGCGGTTACCGTTTTTTTGTTGATTCTTTGCTGACAGTTAAGGATGTTGATCTAAAGCAATTTGAACGCCTAAAACATGGTGCTGAAGAAGGTGAGGACAGTGGAAAAATTATTACGACAGCCTCACAATTACTCTCAGGAATCACAAATTTAGCGGGTGTCGTTACATTACCAAAACGCGATGCCGCTAGTTTTCGTCAAATAGAGTTTATGCCGCTGTCTAAAGGGCGGATCCTTGTGATTTTAGTAACCAATGACCACGAAGTGCATAACCGCGTTATTTTGACAGAGAAGAACTTTGACGCGGCTCAGTTGCAGCAGGCAGCTAACTATCTCAATACACTGTTTTCCGGGCATAGCCTTCAAGATGTGGCAAAGATTATTGCAACAGAAATGGGTGATACGCGCGAGCAACTAAATCAAATGATGAGCGATGCGATTACCTTGGCGCACCAAAGCTTGGATGGGCAAAAAACACCTGATGGTCTCGTTGTTACAGGTGAAACAAATCTAATGGGTTTTGATGAATTATCACAGCCTGATAAGTTAAGGCATCTTTTTGAGGCGTTTAGTGAGAAACAAGACATCATGCATTTGATGGATAAGTGTATGGATGCGAATGGCGTGCAGGTTTTCATTGGTGAGGAATCGGGTTACCAAGCGTTCAATGGCTGTAGCCTAGTTACGGCCTCTTACGCAGTCGACAATCAAACGGTTGGGGTGTTAGGGGTTATTGGTCCAACGCGCATGTCTTACGAGAAAGTGGTGCCGCTCGTTGATGTGACGGCTAAAGCGCTTGGCGAGGCCTTGAAACCCTAAATTTAATCACCATTATTAGGTCGAACTAATTTCAAATAACTTTAATTTATAACGAGGATACAAGATGGGGTCTGAAAAAAAGCCAGATCAAGAAGAGCTAGAACAAACTCAGGAGAGCGAGGTAAAAGCTACTTCCGAAACTGAAAAGGTCGATGAAAGCGCAGAAGCAAGCGTCGAAATTAAGCTTGAAGCTGAAAAGAAGCGCGCCGATGAGAATTGGGAAAAGGTGCTTTTGGCTAAAGCCGAACTTGAGAACGTCAGGCGTCGTACGCAAAATGATATTACAAAGGCGCATCAATTTGCGATTGAGAAAATAGCAAAAGAGCTGATTTTGGTGGTCGACAGTTTTGAGATTGGACTTGAGGCTGCGAGAAAAGTTGATGGCGACACCACATCGATTAAAGAAGGCATGGAGCTGACTTATAAGCAGTTAATGACGACGTTAACCAAATCGGGCATAGCTCAAATAAATCCTGAAGGTGAAGCGTTTGACCCCGAGTTGCACCAAGCGATGTCTATGCTGCCGAGTGATGAACACGAAGCTAATAGTGTGATGCAAGTTTTTCAAAAAGGCTTTTCCCTTAATGGGCGATTATTAAGGCCTGCGATGGTGATTGTGTCCCAAGCACCCGCCAAAGAATAAATCTTTGTGCTGGCTTGAAATTTTAAAGTAAAGCCCCATATCTATTACAAGAAACAAATTGAATACAGCACGGAGATAGAAGATGGCCAAAATAATTGGTATTGATTTAGGAACAACAAACTCATGTGTAGCCGTGTTAGATGGTGATACAGCGCGAGTTATTGAAAACAGCGAAGGGGCTCGTACGACACCTTCTATCGTCGCTTTTACAGGTGGCGATGAGGTGTTGGTTGGGCAATCAGCAAAACGTCAAGCGGTAACAAATCCTACAAACACGGTGTTTGCGTCTAAGCGTTTAATCGGTCGTAAGTTTACAGATGACGTTGTGCAAAAAGACATCAGCATGGTGCCTTACAATATTGTAAAGGCCGATAATGGTGACGCATGGATTGAAGCGCAGGGTAAAAAAATGGCGCCACCAGAAATTGCAGCGCGTATTTTAATGAAGCTTAAAAAAGACGCCGAAGCTTATTTAGGTGAAGAAGTGACAGAAGCGGTTATTACTGTCCCTGCTTACTTTAACGATTCACAGCGCCAAGCAACGAAGGATGCGGGAAAAATTGCCGGCCTTGAAGTTAAGCGTATTATCAACGAGCCAACGGCTGCTGCATTGGCTTATGGCATGGATAAGAAAACGGGCGACCGAACAATTGCCGTGTATGACCTGGGTGGAGGTACCTTCGATATTTCAATTATTGAAATTGCAGAAATTGACGGTGAGCACCAATTTGAAGTGTTATCAACCAATGGTGATACGTTCTTAGGCGGCGAGGATTTCGATTTACGCATTATCGACTTCTTATCTGATGAGTTTAAAACTGAACATGGCGTTGATTTACACAACGATCCATTGGCGCTTCAACGTTTAAAAGAAGCGGCAGAGAAAGCTAAAATCGAACTGTCTACAAGCCAACAAACGGACGTGAACCTGCCGTACATTACGGCAGATGCAACAGGCCCTAAGCACCTTAATATTAAGTTGACGCGTGCAAAGTTGGAATCATTAGTAGAAGACTTGGTACAACGCTCAATTGAGCCTTGTAAGACGGCGCTTAAAGATGCGGGCTTATCTGCTTCTGAAATTGACGAAGTGATTTTAGTTGGTGGTCAGATTCGTATGCCAATGGTTCAAGAAGCGGTGACTAAGATTTTTGGTAAAGAACCTCGTAAAGATGTCAATCCTGATGAAGCCGTTGCAACAGGCGCAGCCATCCAAGCGGGTGTGTTATCGGGTGATGTGAAAGACGTTCTATTGCTTGATGTGACTCCGCTTTCATTGGGTATTGAAACGATGGGCGGTGTGATGACCAAAGTTATCGAGAAAAATACCACGATTCCTACTAAGGCGGGCCAAACTTTTTCTACAGCGGATGACAACCAAACGGCTGTTACAGTGCATGTATTACAAGGTGAGCGTGACATGGCATCGGGTAATAAATCACTCGGGCGTTTTGATTTGTCGGATATACCGCCAGCACCACGCGGTACGCCACAAATTGAAGTCTCTTTTGATATTGACGCGAACGGTATATTGAATGTGTCAGCTAAAGACAAGGCGACCGGTAAAGAGCAGTCAATAGTGATTAAAGCTTCAAGTGGGCTGTCAGATGACGAAGTTGATCAAATGATTCGTGACGCTGAAGCGCACGCTGAGGAAGATAAAAAATTGCTTGAGCTGGTAACAGCGAGAAATACAGCAGACAGCATGATTCACGCGACTGAAAAAACCCTAGAAGAAATAGGTGATAAAGCAGAAGAAGCTGAAAAAACTGATATTGAAGCGGCTGTTGAGTCTTTAAAAGAAGCGATTAAAGGTGATGATAAAGACTTAATTGATGAGAAAACAAAAGTGTTGACAGAGCTTTCTGGTAAATTAGCGGAAAAAATGTACGCTGATTCTGCAGCCCAAGAGGGTGCTGCTGATGGGGCTGCCGAAGCAAACCCAGAAGCTGCAGATGATGTGGTTGATGCTGAGTTCGAAGAAGTCAAAGAAGAAACTAAAGAGGATGAGGGTAAGAAATAAGTTCGTTTATTTCTGAGCAGTAAAAACTGCCCTAATAAGGGCGCGACATGGCCGCCGATTTATCGGTGGCTTTGCCGTATTCAAGAGTTGTGAATAATGGAAAAAGAAGATTTTTATAAGGTACTAGAAGTTTCTCGCAACGCGAGTGACCGTGAGATTAAAAAAGCGTATCGTCGTTTAGCGATGAAGCACCATCCCGATAGAAACGTAGGCGATAAAAAGGCTGAAGAGAAGTTTAAAGTTATTCAAGAAGCGTTTGCTATTTTAAGCGATGAGCAAAAACGTGCTGCATATGACCAGTTTGGTCACGCGGGTGTGGATCCGTCTATGCGCTCAGGCGGTGGTTATGGGCAGCCAGGTGCGGGTGATTTCGGTGATATTTTCGGCGATGTCTTCGGTGATATATTTGGAGGAGGCGGAGGTCGAGGTGGTGGTCGTGGGCGAAGCCAAGCGACTCGCGGAGCGGACTTACGCTATAACCTTGAGTTATCGTTAGAAGAAGCCGTTGCAGGTACAGAAACTAAGATAAACGTCGACACGTCGGTGAATTGTAAAACCTGTAAAGGTTCTGGCTCTAAAAGTGGCAAGAAAGGCAGGTGCTCTACTTGTGCTGGGCATGGGCAGGTCAGAATGCAGCAAGGCATGTTTTCGGTTCAGCAAACGTGCCCTAGCTGTCGTGGTGCGGGTTCGGTAGTGACCGACCCTTGTGGTACATGTCGGGGGCTTGGTAAGACTAAAAAGAACAAGACTTTATCCGTTAAAATCCCAGCAGGTGTCGACACAGGCGATAGAATTCGTCTAAGTGGTGAGGCTGAAGCGGGCGATAATGGCGGCCCTGCGGGCGATCTATACGTTCAAGTTCATGTGCGTAAACACAAAATTTTCACGCGCGAAGAGGCTAACCTTTATTGTGATATGCCGATTAGTTTTGCTACAGCTTCTTTAGGCGGGGAGTTAGAAGTACCGACATTGACGGGCAAGGTTAAATTGAAAGTGCCTGCCGAAACACAAACGGGCAAACTCTTTAGATTACGGGGCAAGGGTGTGAAGCAAGTTAGAGGCGGAGCTGTTGGCGACCTATTTTGTAAGGTAAGCGTTGAAACGCCTGTTAATTTAACTAAGGAACAAATAGACTTACTAAAGAACTTAGACGGCTCTCTAAAAGAAGGTGGAACAAAACATAGTCCGCAAGAGTACTCTTGGCTAGGCGGCGTTAAAAGTTTTTTTGATAAGATGAAACTTTAATTGTAGGAGTAATAAATGCCGAATATAGCAATATCAGGTGCAACAGGCCGTATGGGGCTAATGTTAGTCGAGGCCTGTGCATTAAACTCTTCTGCACAGTTAGGTGCAGCCGTTGAAAAAACGGGTTCGACATCCATCGGTAAAGATGCGCATGCAGCAGGGATCGAAGGCTTGCCTGTTATCATCACGGGTGATTTAGACTCGGTAGCCAATGACTTTGATGTGTTAGTTGATTTTACGCGCCCAGAAGCGTGCCTTGAAAAAATCGATTTTTGTGTCGCCAATAATAAGTCTATCGTCATTGGTACAACGGGTTTTAGCGAAGAACAAAAAGAGTTAATTAATCAAGCGTCCAAACATATCCCCATTGTGTTTTCACCCAATATGAGTGTTGGCGTTAATGTTACGTTGAAACTACTAGAGCTTGCCGCTACTGCTATGGGCGAAAGTGCGGACATTGAGGTAATTGAGGCTCACCATCGATATAAGGTCGATGCACCCTCAGGGACAGCGCTGAAGATGGGTGAAGTCATCGCTGAGTCGATGGGTAAGCGCCTTGACGATTGTGCTGTTTATGCGCGCGAGGGTACTATGGGTGAGCGGAAGGGAGGAAGCATCGGTTTTTCGACAATACGCGCAGGTGATATAGTCGGCGAACATACGGTCATGTTCGTGAATGATGGAGAGCGAGTTGAAGTTACACATAAAGCGTCGAGCCGGATGACGTTTGCAAGTGGAGCAATACGCGCTGCGTGTTGGTTAGTGGATCGACCAGCTGGCTTATACGGTATGCCTGATGTGCTTGGATTAAACAATTAAATCTAGGCTAAAAGCAGGCATTTTTTTAGTTAATTCTGTTACCATCAAGTGTGAACAAACGCGTGATAGCTGAAATTATAAAAACAATTTAAGAGAGCTTCGGAGGATTAATAATGGGTATTTTATGCAAAATAGCGTCAATGTTTGGCTTTGGTTCGTGTGATAAGTCAGATGAAAAAGCGGCAGTGAAACCAGCGGTTAAAGCAAAAGCTAAGGCAGCAAAAAAAACGAGTGTTGCAAGCGCAAACGGTAAAAAATATGTGCTTATTGGCGCAGGGCCCGCTTCAGTAAGAGCGGCAGAGACACTGCGTAAAGCCGATGCAAACTGCTCGATTACGATGATTGGGGAAGAGGTTGAGTCTCCATACTCACGTATGGCACTGCCCTATTATCTTAGTGGTATGATTAAAGAGCAGGGAACCCACCTAAGAAAGTCTGATGGACATTTCGACGGTTTGAACATCAACCATGTACACGCTAAGGTTGAAAAAATTGACGCCAAGAAAAACAAGCTAGCACTAAATAATGGCGATAGTTATGACTACGACCAACTGTTGATTGCTACAGGCTCTCGCCCCGCTAATTCACCGTTTCCAGGCTCTGAAAACAAGGGTGTGGTTAATTGTTGGACGATTGCAGATGGCAGGGAGATTCTCGATACAATTAAACCCGGCTCAAAAGTTGCTCTGTTAGGTGCTGGGTTCATCGCGTGTATTATTGTTGAAGCTATGCTCAAGAGAAAAGTAGACTTGACTGTGATGTTAGGTCGTACGGGCCAGATGGTGAGTCGAATGATGGACGAGACAGCGGGCGAGATGATTAAATCATGGTGCGAAGCTAAAGGCGTTAAAACAATATTACCGTCAAGTATCAAATCGATAGAAGCTGGGCCTGCGTTAAAACGCGATGATGGTAGTTTAACTGAATTCGATCTCATTATTGTTGCAACCGGCGTTTATTCAAATATAGAATTTTTGGATGACAGCGGTATTAAAACGGATCAAGGTATTCTTGTTGATGCGTCGTTACGCACGAACATAAAAAATATTTATGCGGCGGGTGACGTAGCGCAAGGTGTCGATTTTTCAACCGGCGGTCAGTCTGTTCACGCAATTCAACCAACTGCGGTTGACCACGGGCGTATTGCTGCGGTCAATATGATGGGCGGGGCATCTCACTACAAAGGTAGTTTAGGAATGAACGTGTTGGATACAGCGGGCTTAGTATCAACATCTTTCGGTAGCTGGGGCGGCGTAGAAGGTGGTGATACAACCACTCTAGTAGATGAAGAGAACTATAAATACGTGCGTCTCAATTTCAAAGATGATTTGTTAGTCGGTGCTATAACGGTTGGCCGCACAGATTTTATTGGGGTAATGCGAGGGCTTATACAATCAGAGGTTCCATTGGGTGAATGGAAAGAGAAACTAATCGAAGATCCGACGTTGATTATGAATGCCTATTTGGCAAAATCGTTGGATGTGGCTTAAATTTACCTTAGTTTGAATAGACAATAAGGGGTTAAATCCAGTAAAATTCACGTCTATAAATATTAACAATCAAAACGGGTAGTGCCAACAAAGGCTCTTCCCGTTTTGCATATCTAAAGGTGGTTTAATTTGTCTGACATAGCGATACTGGTCCTTGAAGACGGTAGTGTGTTTCGCGGCCAATCGATAGGTATCCGTGGTGTTACAACTGGCGAAGTTGTCTTTAATACGTCAATGACCGGCTATCAGGAAATACTGACCGACCCGTCCTATTCGCATCAAATTGTAACCCTAACGTACCCGCATATTGGGAATACGGGTGTTAATGAAGAAGACGAAGAGTCCGGCAACATACATGCGCGTGGTTTAGTGATTAGAGGTTTTCCGCTAACGCATAGCAATTGGCGTTCTAAAGAGTCATTATCAGATTATTTGAAGCGCCATAGTCTTGTCACCATTGCGGATATTGATACGCGAAAACTCACTAGAATACTTCGAGAAAAAGGTGCTCAACGCGGTTGCATTATTGCTGGGGCTGAGGTTGATGAAGTGTTGGCGCTAGAGTCCGCCAAAAAGGTTGTTTCGTTAAAGGGTCTTGATCTTGCTCAGGAAGTTACATCTGATGCTGCTTACGATTGGACTGATTCAGTTTGGCAGTTAAACTCTGATGAAGTTAAGCCAAAGAGCGAGCCTGTATTCAAAGTTGTCGCTTACGATTTTGGTGTCAAAAGAAACATCCTAAGGTTATTGGTTGAAGCGGGTTGTGAAGTACACGTTGTGCCGGCAAAAACGCCAGCAAGCGAGGTGCTAGCTATGTCGCCAGACGGTGTGTTTTTATCGAACGGTCCAGGGGATCCAGAGCCATGCGATTACGCGATTGAAGCCATTAAAACAATTCTAGAAAAGAAAGTGCCGATCTTTGGCATTTGTTTGGGGCATCAACTTCTGGCGTTAGCGAGTGGTGCGTCGACGGTTAAAATGAAGTTTGGCCACCACGGGGCTAACCATCCAGTGCAAGACTTAGAGACTCAGCGCGTGATGATTACTAGCCAGAACCACGGGTTCGCGGTCAATGCAGATTCATTACCCGCACATTTAAAAGCAACACACGTGTCATTGTTTGACCAAAGCCTTCAAGGCATCGAACGTACAGATTGTCCCGCATTTGGTTTCCAAGGGCACCCAGAAGCGAGCCCTGGTCCCCAAGACATTGTCCATTTATTCAAACGATTTACCGCGATGATGCAATCGCATAAACAATCATAAAAGAGAGCTATGCCAAAAAGAACCGACATAAAATCAGTTTTGCTTCTAGGTGCAGGTCCGATTGTTATTGGCCAAGCTTGTGAGTTTGATTATTCTGGAACGCAAGCGTGTAAAGCGTTAAGAGAAGAGGGTTTTCGCGTTATCTTGGTGAACTCAAATCCTGCAACGATTATGACGGATCCTGAAACTGCGGATGCTATTTACATCGAGCCGGTTGATTGGCAAACGGTCGAGAAAGTTATTGAGAAAGAAAAACCAGACGTTCTATTGCCAACGATGGGCGGGCAAACTGCGCTTAATTGTGCGTTAGACCTCGATCGGCATGGCGTGCTTGCCAAACACAATGTTGAGATGATTGGCGCTTCTAAAGAAGCTATTGATAAGGCCGAAGATCGTGATTTATTCAAGAAAGCGATGGATAAAATCGGTCTTTCAACGCCTCGATCTTTTGTCGCGCATGATATGGATCAAGCTTTCGAAGCACTTGATAAGATTGGTTTTCCAACGATTATTCGTCCCTCATTTACTATGGGTGGTAGCGGTGGTGGCATCTCGTATAACCGTGAAGAATTTATCGAAATTTGTACCCGTGGTCTAGACCTTTCTCCAACCAATGAATTATTGATTGAAGAATCAGTATTGGGTTGGAAAGAGTATGAAATGGAAGTGGTGCGCGACCATAAAGACAATTGCATTATTATTTGTTCTATTGAAAACTTTGACCCAATGGGTGTACACACAGGTGATTCAATAACCGTAGCGCCCGCACAAACACTTACTGATAAGGAGTATCAAATTCTTCGTAATGCATCTATTGATGTATTGCGTGAGATCGGTGTCGATACGGGCGGTTCAAATGTTCAATTTGCCATTAACCCTGAAGATGGCGCGATGATTGTGATTGAGATGAACCCGCGTGTGTCTCGCTCATCCGCTTTAGCGTCAAAAGCTACGGGCTTCCCAATTGCGAAGGTTGCAGCTAAGTTAGCAATTGGTTATACGCTTGATGAGTTGAGTAATGAAATTACGGGGGGAACAACGTCTGCATCGTTCGAACCTTCTATCGATTATGTAGTGACTAAAATCCCTCGTTTCACGTTTGAAAAATTTCCAACGGCGGATGACCGCTTAACCACCCAGATGAAGTCTGTAGGTGAAGTGATGGCGGTGGGTAGAACCTTTCAAGAATCGTTACAAAAAGCCCTGCGGGGACTTGAAACGGGGATGGCTGGGTTAGACCCTATTGTAGATTTGAATGAAGATGGTATTGACGCCGTTTTGCGTCATGAGATTCAACAGCCGGGTGCGGATCGTATTTGGTACTTGGCCGATGCCTTTAGAAAAGGTTTTGGTTTAGAAAATATTTTCGAGCAAACAAAAATTGACCGTTGGTTCTTGGTGCAAATTGAAGATTTACTTAATGAAGAAGCTACTTTGACAGGGCAAGTGTTAAGTTCGGTTGATGAAAGCACAATGTTCAGGCTTAAGCGCAAAGGGTTTTCTGATGCTCGCCTTGCGACATTATTAAAGGTTGATGAGGCGGAAGTAAGACAAGTGCGTCAGACGATGAATATTCGCCCTGTGTATAAGCGTATTGACTCGTGTGCGGGTGAGTTTGCATCATCTACCGCGTATATGTATTCAACGTATGAAGAAGAGTGTGAATCGCAACCGACTAATCGTGAAAAAATCATGGTGCTAGGCGGTGGGCCAAATCGTATTGGCCAAGGTATTGAGTTTGATTACTGCTGCGTACACGCCGCATTAGCGATGCGTGAAGATGGTTATGAAACGATTATGGTTAACTGTAATCCTGAAACCGTTTCAACAGACTTTGACACATCAGACCGCTTGTACTTCGAGCCGTTAACGCTAGAAGACGTATTAGAAGTCGTCGCGGTTGAAAAACCAAAAGGCGTGATTGTTCAGTACGGTGGCCAAACACCACTTAAATTAGCGGAGGACTTAGAGGCTGCTGGAGTGCCTATTATTGGTACATCACCTGAAGCGATCGACTTAGCGGAAGACCGTGAGCGTTTTCAACAGTTGGTAGAAAAATTGGGTCTATTACAGCCGCCCAATAGAACGGCCAGAGAACCAGAGCAAGCGGTATTATTGGCTGAGGAAATAGGCTATCCATTGGTTGTCCGTCCGTCCTATGTATTAGGTGGCCGTGCAATGGAAATCGTTTATAACGAATCTGAGTTGCGTACGTACATGCGTGAAGCGGTTAGTGTTTCGAATGACTCGCCTGTGTTACTCGACCGTTTCTTAGATGATGCGGTGGAAGTTGATGTAGATGCTATTTTTGATGGTGAAGATCTATTGATTGGCGGCATCATGGAGCACATAGAGCAGGCGGGTGTACACTCGGGTGACTCGGCTTGTTCATTGCCGCCGTTTGATTTAAGCCAAGATGTGCAAGATAGAATGCGCGTGCAAGCAAAAGGCTTGGCGCGTGAATTAGGCGTTATCGGTTTGATGAATATTCAATTCGCGATAAAGGGCGATGATATTTATATCTTAGAAGTGAACCCGCGTGCGTCCCGTTCTGTACCGTTTGTCTCAAAAGTTACGGGTTACCCATTGGCGAAAATTGCTGCACGTTGCATGGCAGGGCAATCATTAGCAGAGCAAGGTACAACGGAGGAAATCATTCCTGATTACTTTTCGGTAAAAGAGTCGGTTTTCCCTTTTGTTAAATTTCCAAATGTTGATCCATTGCTAGGTCCTGAAATGAAGTCGACCGGTGAGGTGATGGGTGTTGGGGAGACCTTTGGCGAGGCGTTTGGTAAATCACAACGCGCTGCGGGTATCGAATTATCAGACGAGGACAAAGTGTTGTTCAGTGTAAGAGAAGCCGATAAGTTTAAAATGTTAGAGCTTGCTAAAATATTGATCTCAAGAGGCAAGCAAATATTGGCGACGCGTGGTACAGCAGAAGCACTTAAAGCGGCTGGAATTGACTGTGAAGTGGTTAATAAGGTCAGCGAAGGCCGCCCACACATTGTCGACATTATAAAAAATGAAAGTATCCAGTTGGTCGTCAATACAACGGAAGGGAAACAAGCAATTACCGATTCATTTTCAATTCGTCGTGAGTCACTACAAAACAAAGCAACTTATTGCACAACGATTGCAGGGGCTAAAGCTACGATTGATGCGTTAGCTGATATTGAAGTAAAGCAAGTGCGTGAATTACACGCCCTTCAGGCGCGAAATTAGGACATTGGAGTAGCTTATGAGTAAAACACCACTAACCGTTAATGGGGCAAAGAAACTACAAGAAGAGCTGGCTGAATTAAAAAATGTTAAGCGCCCAAAAATTACAGAAGCGATAGCGGATGCGCGTGCACACGGTGATCTAAAAGAAAATGCTGAATATCATGCGGCGCGAGAAGAACAAGGCTTGGTTGAAGCGCGCGTTCGTGATATTGAAAGTAAATTAGGTAACGCACAAATCATTGATGTGACCACCTTAAATGCTAATGGTAAAGTTGTTTTCGGTTCGACGGCTGAACTTGAAAACCTTGAAACGGAAGAAGTGATTACCTATACGATTGTGGGTGAAGACGAAGCGGATGTGAAAAATAACTTAATATCCATTTCATCACCCTTCGCAAAGGCGCTTATTGGTAAAGAAAAAGGCGATGTTGCTCAGGTTAGAGCGCCTAGCGGGCTAATGGAGTATGAGATTATTGACGTGCGTTATGAGTAACGCTTTTTTTCGGGGTTCTCTCTAAAATAAACAGCAACAAACCCAATAGCCTGAATTAACTGTGATTGAGTGAGTTCTGCAATTTTATTTATGACCTCTTTTTTCTCATCACGGCTATCGGCTGTAATTTTAACTTTGATTAGTTCGTGATGATTTAAACCAAGTTCAATTTCGTCTAAAACTGATTCAGTAAGGCCGTTCTGGCCGAGCATAATGACAGGCTTAAGGCTATGTGCATGGGTTTTAAGAGACTTTTTTTGTTGGTTTGAAAGGGACATTTTGTGCTGTAACGTTTAATTAGAATAACTAATCATTTTACGCTTTAATGATATAAATCGATACTCAATAAATGGCAAAACATAAGAGTAAAACAGCTTGGTTGAAGGAGCACTTTAAAGACGAATACGTTAAAAAAGCGCAACAGCTTGGGTTGCGCTCCCGTGCGGTCTTTAAACTTGAAGAGATAGATCAAAAAGAGAAACTCATAAAACAAGGCCAAATTGTTGTCGATTTAGGCGCAGCACCCGGCGGCTGGTCTGAGTACGCCTATAAAAAGATGTCGGGTAAGGGCGTGGTTATAGCGCTTGATTTATTGGATATTGAACCGATAACAGGGGTTGACTTTATCCGCGGTGACTTTAGTGACGATGAAACATTCGAAGCACTTCAATCGCTGATTAAAAACAGACCGGTTGACGTTGTCTTGTCTGATATTGCACCTAATATGAGCGGTGCAAAGTCTGTCGATCAAGCAAGGTCGATGTATTTGGCAGAGCTAGCGTTAGACTTTGCGCAATCGGCATTGGGTAAAAATGGCACTTTTCTAATTAAACTTTTTCAAGGCGAGGGTTTCGATGCGTATGTCTTGCAAGCAAAAAAGACATTTACACGTGTTGTGATTCGTAAGCCTAAAGCCTCTAGGCCGCGCAGCCGTGAGGTGTATCTTTTGGCAACGGGCTTGAAATTATAGTAGTCTACCCCCATTAAGTAATAATGAACGAATGCGCTATTTGATAGTCGTACTTTGGTGAATAAAACAAATTTATATTTAGGAGAGACACTGTGAACGATATGGTTAAAAACATTATTATGTGGGTGGTTATAGCCGCAGTGTTAATGTCCGTGTTCAATAATTTTGGCGGCGTTAATCAACAAAAAACAAATACGCTGAGTTACTCAGAATTTATAAATTCGGTTAATGCAGGGCAAGTGAGTAAAGTCTCCATTGATGGCCCAACCATTATAGGCTTAACTTCGGCCGGAGAACGTTTCACCACGCGTAGTCCTGGCGATATGCATATGGTTGATGATTTGCTAAAGAATGGCGTTGAGATCGTTGCGAAAGAGCCTGATGAACAATCATTTTTAATGTCCATCCTAATTTCATGGTTCCCCATGTTGTTATTAATTGGGGTGTGGATTTTCTTCATGCGTCAAATGCAAGGTGGCGCGGGTGGTGCTGGTGGTCGTGGTGCTATGTCATTTGGAAAAAGTAAAGCTAAGTTGCTAACAGAGGATGAAATTAAAGTGACCTTTGATGACGTTGCTGGCATTCAAGAGGCAAAAGAAGAAGTGGCCGAAGTTGTCGACTTTTTAAGAGAGCCGGGTAAGTTTCAGAAACTAGGCGGCATGATTCCGCGTGGCATATTAATGACAGGTTCCCCCGGTACCGGCAAAACGTTACTAGCAAAAGCCATCGCGGGTGAGGCGAAAGTGCCGTTCTTTAGTATCTCAGGTTCAGACTTCGTCGAAATGTTCGTTGGGGTGGGTGCGTCGCGTGTGCGTGATATGTTTGAGCAAGCTAAAAAGAGCGCGCCTTGCATTATTTTTATCGACGAAATTGATGCGGTAGGTCGTGCGCGTGGTATCGGTATCGGCGGTGGCAATGACGAGCGCGAACAGACGTTGAACCAACTTTTGGTCGAGATGGATGGTTTTTCAGGTAATGAAGGCGTTATTGTTATCGCAGCGACTAACCGTCCTGACGTGTTAGACCCTGCCTTGTTACGCCCAGGTCGTTTTGACCGACAAGTTGTCGTCCCTTTACCCGATATTCGCGGACGCGAACAAATATTAAAGGTGCACTTGAAGAAGGTGCCCGCTGACGATAGCGTTAACCCGAATGTGATTGCCCGAGGTACCCCTGGGTTATCAGGTGCAGATTTAGCTAACCTCGTCAATGAAGCAACACTATTTGCGGCACGCGCCAACAAAAAATTAGTCGATATGAACGATATGGAAAACGCCAAAGACAAAGTCTTGATGGGTGCCGAACGTCGTTCAATGGTGATGAGTGAAGAGGAGAAAAACTGTACGGCCTATCACGAGTCGGGTCATGCAATTGTTGGGCGTTTAGTGCCTGAACACGACCCTGTTTATAAAGTGACTATCATTCCACGCGGCAGAGCACTGGGTGTGACGATGTTCTTGCCAGAACGCGATGCGATAAGTATCAGTAAGCAAAAATTGGAAAGTCAGCTTTCAAGTCTATATGGTGGGCGACTTGCTGAAAAAATCATCTTCGGTGAAGAAGCGGTAACCACAGGCGCTTCGAACGATATTGAGCGTGCTTCAGCGATAGCGAGAAACATGGTGACGCAGTGGGGCTTCTCGGAAAAATTAGGTGCGCTTAACTACGGCGAAGATGAGAATGCTATCGGGCATATGGGGCAGCCTGGCGGGCAAACCAAAATGATTTCTGATGAAACGACACAGCTTATAAATGAAGAAGTTCGTGTGTTTATTGACCGTAACTATTTGCGAGCTGAAAAATTATTAAAGGATAATATTGATATTCTACATTCTATGGCCGCAGCTTTGATGAAGTATGAAACGCTTGATAGTACTCAGTTGGATCAATTGATGGCGCGTAAAGAGGTGCAATCGCCAAAAGATTGGGAAGATACGGACGAATCAGGCAGTGGCTCATCGGCTAAGAGCAAGAGCAAGAGCAAGAGCAAGAGTAAAAGTAAGTCTAAAGATGGTGATGCTAAGCCAACTGTCGTTGGAGACCCAGCCGAACAACCATAGTACAAGATGGAGTTCGGTTCCATTCAGTTAGATCTAAAGAGCCCCCAAATTATGGGGGTTCTTAATGTTACGCCGGACTCTTTTTCTGATGCAGGGCAATATGTTAGTGTTGAAGCTGCTGTATTGCGTGCTTTAGCCATGGTCGAACAAGGCGCGACGTTTATAGATATCGGCGGCGAATCAACAAGACCCGGTGCACAGCTCGTTTCAACCGAAGAAGAGCTTAGGCGTGTTATACCGGTTATCGAGGCATTGCGCGAACAATCAAGCGTGCTGGTTTCAATTGACACGAGCAAGCCAGAGGTGATGCAGCAGGCCATTTTGGCAGGTGCAGCACTCATCAATGATGTTTACGCGTTACGTAAGCCAGGGGCGCTTGAAACAGCAGCTCGGTTTGATGTGCCTGTTTGTTTGATGCATATGCAAGGTAGCCCTGAAGATATGCAAAAAAGGCCCACGTATACCCATGTTGTAGATGAAGTTATAGATTTCTTTAAACAAAGACTTTTGGCTTGTGAGGGAGCGGGTATAGCGAGAAATAAAATCCTTCTGGACCCAGGCTTTGGCTTCGGTAAAACCTTATCGCATAATTTGACTTTATTAGCAGAACTATCAAGGTTGAAGGAATTAAACTGCCCTTTGCTAGCTGGGCTATCTAGAAAATCAATGTTGGGCGCGATAATCGACAAACCAGTCGAACAGCGCCTTTCAGCAAGCATAACGGCAGGGTTGCTTGCACTGCAAAATGGTGCGTCCATTCTACGTGTTCATGATGTTGCTGAAACGGCCGACGCAGTGGCCATTTATAATGCTGTTCGACAAGTGCGGTAGAATAGTGCTATTCAATTAAGAATAAAGAGTATGACGAAAAAATATTTTGGTACAGATGGAATTCGTGGTCGAGTTGGGACAGCGCCCATAACGCCTGATTTTATGCTTAAACTCGGTTGGGCTGCGGGTAAAGTATTTGAAGAGCAAGGCCATTGCCAAGTGGTTATTGGTAAAGACACGCGTAGATCTGGCTATATGTTTGAGGCAGCGTTAGAGGCGGGTCTGGTCGCAGCGGGTGCAGATGTGTACATGCTCGGACCGATGCCAACGCCGGGCATTGCCTATTTAACCCGCACCTTGAGGGCACAAGTGGGTATTGTCATTAGCGCGTCGCATAATCCTCACTACGATAATGGCATTAAGTTTTTTTCTAGTGAAGGTGAGAAATTACCTGATGAGCTAGAGTTAGCTATTGAAAAAAAGCTGGGTGAACCTTTGACGGTAGTTGATTCTGAGAAGCTCGGTAAGGCGATGCGGGTTCAAGATGCGGCTTCACGCTATATAGAATTCTGTAAGTCGAGTATGTCACCTTCGGTTAGCTTGAAGGGTTTGAAGCTGGTTGTTGATTGCGCGCAGGGCGCTACATACCACGTTGCGCCCATGGTGTTTGAGGGGTTAGGTGCAGAGGTCATAAAAATTGGTGTAAACCCGGATGGTTTAAATATAAACGACGGTTTCGGCGCCACCAAGCCGGGAGCTCTTCAGCAAGCGGTTACAGCGCATAAAGCAGGTCTTGGCGTCGCCTTAGATGGCGATGGCGATAGGCTGATTATGGTAAATGATAAAGGAGCTATTATCGATGGCGATGAGATTCTTTATATTCTCGCTAAGGCCCGTTCACAGGCAGGTGCCCTAGGCTCAGTCGTCGTGGGTACGCAAATGACAAATCTAGGCATTGAGCTTGCGCTACAAGATGCGGGTATTGAGCTGAAACGTTCTGCGGTGGGCGATCGCCACGTGATCGCGCTGATGCAAAAAACGGGCGCTATCCTAGGAGGCGAGGGTTCTGGACATATTATCTGCGGCGATAGAACCACAACAGGTGATGGGATTATTGCTGCACTACAAGTGCTAGAAGAGATGCAATTGCGGGGAGCTAGTCTTGCGGATCTTATAAAAGGCGTACAAAAATACCCGCAATGCATGATTAACGTAAAGCTTTTATCGGAACAAAGTTTTTCAATGAATGAAGCGATTGAATCCGCAGTAAAGAAAACGGAACAGCAACTGGGTAGCAGAGGTCGAGTTTTACTTCGCCCTTCTGGAACTGAACCCTTGGTGCGAGTCATGATTGAGGGGGAGGATTTACCACTCGTCGAATCGTTGACAAAACAGCTAAGTGATGTTGTAAAAGAGAACTTGGCGAGTTAGTGACTCGTAATTTAGCCATTGAACTGCTCAAATGAAGATTGATTTATCACGCAATAATCGCTAACCTTCACCGTTTTTAGACGCTAGCTTGATATGAGAAAACCTCTGGTCATTGGGAATTGGAAAATGAATGGTTCATTTGCTATGGCAAGTGAGTTATTACGTTCGATTGAGTCGGGTATTGATGATAAAATAGACTGCGATATGGGGGTTTGCGTACCTTATGTTTATTTATCGCATGTAGGTATAATTTTGAATGACTCCAACGTTATGCTCGGCGCACAAAATGTTTCTGAATATACACAAGGGTCGTATACCGGTGAGGTAGCGGCAGACATGTTAGCAGAGCTGGCTTGCCACTGGGTTTTAGTGGGGCATTCAGAACGACGCCAGATTTTTCATGAGTCAGATTCGCAATGTGTGTCGAAAGCTAAAGTGGCGCAGCAAGCAGGCTTGCATTGTGTGTATTGTGTAGGGGAAACCCAACAACAACGAGAGGCAGGCGAAACGTTTAAGGTTATTCAAAATCAGCTTGAAGCATTATTTGGCGAGACGGGTGTTAACCTTAATGAGTTAGTTATCGCCTATGAGCCCGTATGGGCCATTGGCACGGGTCTAACGGCAACACCAGAGAAAGCGCAAGCGGTGCACGCTTTTATCCGTGAGAAGTTAAAAGCGGTTATGGGTGATGCGGCCGAAAAAGTGAGAATTTTATATGGAGGCAGTGTGAAAGCAGATAATGCAGAAACATTATTTAATCAACAAGATATAGATGGCGGATTGATAGGGGGTGCAGCGTTAGATGCGCAAGCTTTCCTTTCAATTTGTAACAAAGCTAAATAGGAAAAACGGAATGAGTTTATTTGCAATATTATTATCAATACATGTATTAGTCGCTGTGCTAATGGTGGGCTTTATTCTAATTCAACAAGGCAAGGGCGCTGATGCCGGTGCAGCATTTGGTAGTGGCGCTTCGGGCACCGTATTTGGCTCGCAAGGGTCATCATCGTTTTTATCACGCTCTACAGCTATATTGGCAACGGTATTTTTTATTACAAGTTTATCGCTAGCCTACGTGGGTGCAAATAGAAGTGAGCCAGACGATATAGTGAATAAATTAACGACACCCGACGTTGTTGTGCCTGCAGACCTAGCCCCCGAGGATTTAATAAACAACTTGGTTGAGCAAGGCGAACAAAAAGCGGAAGACGTTGAGGTTCCCGTTCAAGATGATATTCCAACTATCCCTGAATAATTAAATGCCGAGGTGGTGGAATTGGTAGACACGCTATCTTGAGGGGGTAGTGTCCTATGGACGTGCGGGTTCAAGTCCCGCTCTCGGCACCATTCATTATAATGTTCACATGACTAGGCATAAACAAATAAGCTGACCACGTATTCAGATGGCCAATCAACTCTTAATCATTACTTACCTTGTGCTTATCTTTGCGGCTGCTAACGTAGCTTGGGTGCGCGACAAAGCTATTTTTAATACGCTTTCCTTGAGCTTCCCCAACGGCTCGCGTTGGTTGGAGTGGTTTTTGTTATATGTAGTATCTGTTGGTTTAGGTTTGCTATTAGAGCTAAAGCTTTTAGGTACGCTCAGCGAGCAAAGCTGGGAGTTTTATGTGGTGACCTTGTGCTTATTTGTGGTATTTGCATTACCTGGCTTCATCTACTGTTACGACTTAAAAAAGATATTAAAAAGGCGCTAAGCTAGCTCTTGTCAATTAAATAACTCATAAACTGTATCTGCGTATGCTTAAATTACTGTATGTAACTTGTTATACTGACCGACTTTAAATTTAGGAGTTATTGGGATGAAAGCACCTGTTCATGTGGCAGTTACCGGCGCAGCTGGTCAAATTTCTTATTCACTGTTGTTTCGTATCGCATCAGGTGATTTTTTAGGACCAGATCAACCAATTTGTTTACACCTTTTAGAGATTACCCCAGCGATGGGCGCACTTGAAGGTGCTGTAATGGAATTGAATGATTGTGCCTTTCCATTATTGAAGAGTGTGTTGATTTCAGATGATGCAGAAGTGGCGTTTAAAGACATTGATTTTGCTTTCTTAGTGGGCGCACGTCCTCGGGGCCCAGGCATGGAGCGTAAAGACTTGCTAGAGGCAAATGCCGCTATTTTCTCAGTACAAGGTAAAGCGTTGAATAAAGTGGCTAAACGTGATGTTCGCGTATTAGTTGTAGGCAACCCTGCAAACACAAATGCATTGATTGCTATGAACAATGCGCCCGACTTGGACCCTCGTAATTTCACTGCGATGACGCGTTTAGACCATAACCGTGCGATGAGCTTGTTAGCTGAAAAAACAGGCACTCATAATACGGATATTTCAAAAATGACAATCTGGGGCAATCACTCAGCGACTCAGTATCCAGATTTACATAATACGTTAATCAATGGCGAAGCAGCTTTGTCTAAAATTGACGCAAGTTGGTATTCAGGTGAGTATATCCCAGCGGTGCAACAACGTGGCGCGGCTATTATTAAAGCGCGTGGGCTGTCTAGCGCGGCCTCAGCAGCAAGTTCTGCGTTGGACCATATGAGAACATGGGTTCAAGGCACTGCCGATGGAGATTGGGTGAGCATGGGTATTTCAAGTGACGGTAGTTATGGTATTGAAGAAGGGTTGATTTACTCATTCCCTGTGACAGTCGGAAAGGGTGAATATTCTATCGTGCAAGGCTTAGAAATTAATGATTTCAGCCGTGAAAGAATGATTGCTACGGAAAATGAATTGAAAGAAGAGCGTGATGGCGTGAAGCATCTTTTATAAGGATATGCTACCTATAAACGCAAAAAAACCATGCAATTGCATGGCTTTTTTTATGATAAATGGAAAGTGCTGAAATTAAAGCTGAGGACCTGATGCAACGAGTGATAGGCCTTCAGCGTTGTCGGTATATTTTTCAAAGTTAGCAATAAACAATTTAGATAGGTCTTCAGCGCATGTATTCCACTCTTGTGGATTCGTATAGGTATCGCGTGGATCTAGAATGCCACTGTCTACACCTGGTAATGCCGTAGGGACTTCTAGATTAAAGTAGGGAACCGTTTTAGTGTCAGCGTCTTCGATTGATCCGTCTAAGATGGCGTTAATGATAGCGCGTGTGTCTTTAATAGAAATTCGTTTACCTGTACCATTCCAGCCAGTGTTGACCAAGTAAGCTTGAGCATCTACAGCTTCCATGCGTTTTACTAACTCTTGCGCATATTTTGTTGGGTGTAAAGATAAAAATGCCGCACCAAATGCCGCAGAAAAGGTAGGCGTTGGTTCGGTAATGCCGCGCTCCGTGCCCGCAAGCTTTGCTGTAAAACCTGATAAGAAGTAATACTTAGTTTGATCCGCTGTGAGCTTTGATACTGGTGGTGTTACTCCGAAGGCATCAGCGGTTAAGAAAATAACTTTTTTAGCGTGCCCACCCTTTGAAACAGGTTTAACGATATTTTCTATATGATCAATAGGGTATGAAACACGTGTGTTTTCAGTTTTGGAACTATCAGAATAATCAATCACGCCGTCTGCTGATACTGTGACGTTTTCTAATAGGGCATCACGACGAATAGCACCGTAAATTTCTGGCTCGTCTTCAGCGCTGAGGTTGATGACTTTTGCATAACAGCCACCCTCGAAGTTAAAAACACCATCATCATCCCAGCCGTGTTCGTCGTCACCGATTAGTTGACGCTTCGCATCGGTTGAGAGTGTTGTTTTACCCGTACCCGATAAACCGAAGAAAATGGCGACGTCGCCTTTTTCACCGATGTTGGCTGAGCAGTGCATGGAAGCCATGCCTTTAAGTGGAAGCAGGTAATTCATCATACTGAACATACCTTTCTTCATTTCACCGCCGTACCACGTGCCACCTATGAGCTGCATTCTTTCGGTTAGGTTGAAGGCTACAAAGTTCTCTGAGTTTAGTCTGTGCTCTTGCCAGTCAGGGTTATTGGTTTTTGCGCCGTTCATCACAACAAAGTCAGGCTCAAATTCGGCTAACTCGTCTTCGCTTGGGCGAATAAACATGTTTTTTACAAAGTGTGCTTGCCATGCAACTTCAACAATAAACCGTACGGCTAAGCGGGTATCTTTGTTTGCACCGCAGAATGTGTCGACTACAAATAATCGCTGTCCAGATAGCTGCTCCGTGACAACATTTCTAAGCCTAGCCCAGTTTTCTTTAGATAAAGGTTTGTTGTCGTTTTTACCTTGAGTGGACCACCAAATTGTATCGCGAGACACGTCATCCATTACGATGTATTTGTCTTTGGGTGATCGACCAGTAAAAATACCCGTATCAACGGCAACAGCACCTGATATTGTAACAGTGCCTTTTTCATAACCTGCTAAGTCATCGCGTGTTTCTTCTGCATATAAAAAGTCAAAAGAGGGGTTGTGAATGACTTCACTCGCATCAGTTATCCCATATTGGGTAAGGTCTAAAGCATTAGACATCATTCAGGCTCCGGTCTTTTAAGTTTGTTTATTATTTTCAATCACCGCGTAAGCTGAGTGATTATGTATGGATTCAAAGTTTTCAGCTTCGAGAGTATAAGCCGAAATAAGTTCATTTTCATTGAGTGCATTGGCGACATCTCTGACGACATCTTCAACGAATTTTGGGTTGTCATAAGCAAGTTCTGTTACGTGCTTTTCATCTGGTCTTTTTAACAAGCTGAAGAGTTCACTCGATGCTTGGCTTTCGATGAGTTGAATGATGTCTTCTATAAAAACCGTCTCATTTATTAAGGCATCAACCGTGATATGTGAGCGTTGATTATGCGCACCATAGTCTGAAATTTTCTTTGAGCAAGGGCATAGGCTGGTGACGGGAACAATGATTTTAATTTCAATCTTAGCCTTGCCGTTAGCCCATTCACCTTTAAGCTGTATTTGATAGTCCAGTAAACTTTTGACGCCACTTACTGGCGCAGACTTATTTATAAAATAAAGGAAATTGGCAGTTATAAAGCCCGTGTCTGCTTCAAGTTTGGCCACCATGGCTTTGAGTAAAGCGCCAAAGCTTTGAATAGAAAGTTGTTGGCAATCTTCATTTAGCAATGCCACAAAACGCGACATGTGCGTCCCTTTTTGGTCATGAGGTAAATTGACAGACATATTAAAGGTACCAACGGTTGCTTGTTGGCGGCTGTCTTTATCATTAAATGCAAAGGGGTGGCGTATGTCTTTTATGCCAACCTTATTAATGGGCATATTTCTAGCATCGGGGTGTTTTTGTACGTCTTCTATGGTCATCTGTTTGTGATTGAAATCTTTACGAAGCGTGTAAATTTGTGCAATGACTGTTGTCAGTCTTTAAATAGTGATTAATTGATTTTTCTATGCCTTTGGCATCAAGCCCTACGGTTGTTAATAGCTCTTCTCTAGAGCCGTGTTCAATGTTGTTGTCAGGTAAACCGAGGTTAAAGACACGAACATCAAGCCCTTCCTGATTGATGAATTCATTAACAGCGCTGCCAGCGCCGCCTTTAATAACGTTTTCCTCAAGTGTAAAAATGATTTTATGCGAAGTGGCTATGTTAATAATCATGGCTTCATCTAAAGGTTTAACAAACCGCATATTAATAAGGGTGGCATTGAACTTGTCTGCTACCTGAAGTGCAGGGCTGACTGTTGAGCCGAACGCCAAGAGGGCGATAGACTGCCCATCGCGTACTTTTTTTGCACGTCCAATTTCAATAGGCGGTGCATTATTGTCGATGCTAACGCCGGGGCCTTTACCTCGAGGGTAACGTACCGCTGATGGGCCATTAAAATTGATGCCTGTTGTTAACATTTGGTGGCATTCATTTTCATCGGCTGGTGCCATAATGACCATATTCGGTAGGCAGCGTAGGTAACTAAAATCATAGGAGCCGGCGTGCGTCGGGCCATCAGGCCCTACTAAGCCTGCACGGTCGATAGCAAACAATACGGGTAGGTTTTGCAAAGCGACATCATGAATCAATTGGTCATAACCGCGCTGGAGAAAGGTCGAATAAATAGCGACAATAGGTTTTAAGCCTTCGCAGGCCATACCTGCGGCTAAAGTGACAGCGTGCTGCTCAGCGATGCCCACGTCGAAATAGCGGTCAGGGTGTTGTTGTTCAAACTCGACCATACCTGAGCCTTCTCGCATGGCGGGTGTAATACCGACTATTTTTTCATTAGCGTCAGCAGCATCACACAGCCATTGGCCGAAAATTTCAGTATAAGTAGGTGCGCTAGGCTTTTTCTTCGGGAGATTGTCTTTACTGGGGTCGAAGGTTGTAACACCGTGGTAACCCACAGGGTCTGCTTCTGCAGGAGAAAAGCCCTTGCCCTTTTGGGTAACTATGTGTAAAAACTGTGGGCCTTGTAAGTGTTTTAAATTGGATAAAGTGGTAATCAGAGTGGGTAAATCATGTCCGTCGATTGGACCAATGTAGTTGAAGCCTAATTCTTCAAATAAGGTGCCCGGGATAACCATGCCTTTAATGTGTTCCTCAGTACGCCTTGCTAGCTCCCACATACTAGGCATTTTTGACATGACCTTTTTGCTGCCTTCTTTAACAGTCGAATAGACCTTGCCGGATAATATTTTAGCCAAGTAATTTTTCATGGCACCGACATTGGGCGAAATTGACATGTCGTTGTCGTTTAAAATCACCAGAAAATTCGCATCTAACGCGCCTGCGTGATTTAACGCTTCGAATGCCATACCGCCGGTTAATCCACCGTCGCCTATGATGGCGATATTGCATTTTTTGTCATTATTTTTAGCTGCGGCAATAGCCATACCCAATGCAGCACTAATGGACGTACTGGAATGACCAACGCCGAAGGCATCAAATTCGCTTTCTTCACGCTTTACAAAGGGTGATAAGCCACCTTGTTTGCGTATGCTAGAAATTTCATCTTTTCGACCCGTTAAAATTTTATGTGGGTACGCTTGATGGCCGACGTCCCAAACTAGGTTGTCATGAGGCGTATTAAATACGTAGTGTAATGCAACGGTTAATTCTACAGTTCCCAGCCCTGCTGCTAGATGTCCACCCGATTTACTAACAGACGAGATTAGAAAGCTGCGTAATTCGTTTGAAAGCTGCTCGAGTTTGTCCTCATCAAGTTGACGTAAGTCATCAGGTGAGTTAACTAAATCAAGCAGTGGGTGGTTGTCGTATAAGGCCACGTGGTATCGCTAATAATGCAGATTAATCAGGTTGACTATTATCGTTCGCAATATACCAGTATGCAAGACAATATCGACATTCAAACACTGCGTGCTACGGTGAATTTTGCAATGTCTCGTAAGTTATCTGTGTGTTCATCAAATTTAGCTAAGCAATGCACGGCTTCTTTGTATAGGTTTGAGGCGAGTTGTTGAGACTTTTCTAAGCCCATGAGCGATAGATAAGTGGGTTTAGATGCTTGTTTATCTTTACCTTGTGTCTTCCCAAGACTTTCAGTCGTCGCTGTTTCATCTAATATGTCGTCTTGGACTTGAAATGCTAGGCCGATGCAACGAGCAAACTTTTCTAATTGTTGATATTGGTTAGAAGTTTTATCAAATTGCAGCTGTGCCACCATAGTAACGCTTGCACTTATTAGCGCCCCCGTTTTTAGTTCATGCATATTTTCTAATTGTTCTAAAGAGAGCTGCGTATTGGTGCTGATTAGATCAATAGCTTGTCCGCCCACCATGCCTTCAGAGCCAGACGCATTTGATAGTGTTTCTATACACGCGATTGCCTGATCGCTAGAGGTGTTGAGCTGTGTTAGTGAAGTAAAGGCAAGTGCTTGCAGGGCATCACCTGCGAGAATGGCGGTCGCTTCATCAAACGCTCTATGACAGCTAGCTTTGCCACGTCGTAAATCATCGTCGTCCATGGCAGGTAAGTCATCATGAATTAAAGAGTAGGCATGAATTAGCTCGACCGCACACGCTATGGGGTCAAGTGTCGACGGCGTTATTTTGAGTAATTCGCCTGTCGCGTAAACCAACAAGGCGCGTATGCGTTTTCCACCCGCGAGTGTCGAATAACGCATAGCGGTGTGTAATTGGGTTGGTAACAACCGCTCGTTGGGTAAGAGTTCATCAAGCGCAGCTTCAATGCGACGAACGTTACTATGTTGAAATTGTAGAAATGTTGCCGATGTCACGGAATATTTTATTCGAAATCTACAGGTTCAGAAAGTTTAGATTTTTCCAATAAAATTTCTACTTTTTGTTCGGCCTCAGTCAATGCCTTTTGGCAAGTTTGAATGAGCTTAATACCTTCTTCAAATTTTTTTAACGAATCTTGAAGGGTTAAATCACCATCTTCCATACGGCTTATCAAGGCCTCTAATGATTGTAGAGAAGCTTCTAAGTCTAGTTTTTTGTTTTTAGCCATACTCAAGTAAGTACTGAAGTTAGTTGGTTTATTTTACAGGGAGAAAGCCATATTTGAAGTATTACTTAGCATTGTTTGCTCGACTATAAATAATAATAGCGCAAGGTTATTGACAGCGTTTTTAAGATGGCGTATCTTTGATTTAGCCATTTTAGACTTAGTCTAATAATTAGGCTTAACTAACATTAATTAATGAGGAATTATTATGCCACTTAAAGGTTCTGAAACAGAGCAAAATTTAAAGGACGCATTTGCCGGTGAATCACAAGCAAACCGTCGTTACTTATACTTCGCGAATAAAGCAGACATCGAAGGATACAACGATGTATCGACTGTCTTCCGTTCAACTGCTGAAGGTGAAACGGGGCATGCGCACGGCCACCTAGAGTATTTAGAAGAAACGGGCGATCCTGCGACTGGCTTACCCATTGGCGGCACAGAAGATAACCTTAAAGCATCTATTGCTGGCGAAACCCACGAGTACACAGATATGTACCCAGGTATGGCTAAAACAGCACGTGATGAAGGTCACGATGAGATCGCTGACTGGTTTGAAACACTAGCAAAGGCTGAGCGTTCACACGCTAACCGTTTCCAAAAAGCGTTAGACACCTTAAACGCTTAATTTGTGGAAATTTGAAGGAGGAGGGTACGCGCGTACCCTCCTTTTTTATTGGAGATATCATGAGAGTAGGTAGTTTAGAAGCCCCAACCCGCCACCCGCTAGATTGGAAAAATCCCGATTTTTTCAACGAAGATAGTTTGTTTAATGAACTAGAGCGCGTATTTGATATATGTCATGGTTGCCGCAGGTGCTTCAACCTATGTAACGCTTTTCCATTATTGTTTGACGCGATTGATGAGTCAGAAACGATGGAGCTCGATAGCGTTGATAAAAAGGTTTATTGGGATGTGGTGGATAACTGCTACCTATGCGATATGTGTTTTATGAGCAAGTGCCCCTATGTGCCACCGCATGAATGGGATTTAGATTTCCCGCACTTAATGCTTCGCGCGAAAGCAGTAAAGTTTAAAAATAATGATGTAAAACAGCGAGACAAGCTGATTACAGCTACCGATAAAATTGGCAAGTTGGCGTCTATCCCTATTGTCGTTAATGTAGTTAACGCTGCGAATAAGAACAAAGCCGTACGAGAGATTCTTGATAGCGCGCTGGGCGTTCATCCTGAAGCTATTATTCCTGCTTATCATACGAATACAGCTCGAAAACAATTCGCGAACCAAAGTGACAGAGCGCCTAATGCGCAAGCTTGTGGTGAAACCACGGGTAAAGTCGCTCTATTTACCACCTGTTATGGTAATTATAACCGCCCAGATTTAGTCAATGACTTGGTGGCGGTGTTGGAGCATAACAAAATCCCTGTCTCTATGGCTAACCAAGAAAGCTGTTGTGGCATGCCAAAACTAGAATTGGGTGACCTTAAAGAAGTTGAGGGGCTAAAGAATAATAATATCTCGCAACTCGTTAAGTTGATTGATGAGGGTTGGGATATTATCGCCCCAGTTCCGTCTTGCGTATTAATGTTTAAGCAGGAGCTGCCGCTTATGTTCCCAGATGACAAGGACGTAGAAAAAGTGCGAGACGCGATGTTTGATCCATTTGAGTATTTAATGCTTAGGCATAAAGCGAGTTTATTAAATACCGACTTCAAAGATCAATTGGGTACCGTTTCTTACCAAGTAGCGTGCCACCTACGCGTGCAAAATATTGGCTTGAAGACCAAAGAGTTATTAGAGTTAATTCCGAATACATCGGTTAATGCAATTGAGCGTTGTTCAGGACACGATGGAACGTATGCGATAAAAAGTGAATTTCATGATATTGCTATGAAGATAGCAAAGCCTGTTGTTAACCGCGTAAAGAAGGCAGAGGCAGATGTGTTTTCTAGCGATTGTCCGATGGCTGCAGACCATATTGCAAGTGGCTTAGATGATGAAACTAAAGTTAAGAACCCCATCAGCTTGTTAAAACAAGCGTACGGCATATAAATAAAGGGTAAGAATGAAAAAGTTAGTAAAAGAAGAGTTATATAGTTTAGAAGAGTATTCCAATATCCGCCCCGAGTTTAGACAGAAAATTCGTGCGCACAAAGAAAATAGAATTGTAAGAATTGGCGAAAATGTCAGTTTGCATTTTGAAGATTATCAAACGATGTTGTACCAAGTTCAAGAAATGTTACGTGCTGAAAAAATCTTCGAGTCGGCTGGAATTATGGAAGAAATTGAAACCTACAATCCGTTAATTCCTGATGGGCAAAACTGGAAGGCAACGATGATGATTCAATTTAATAAAGTTGAAGATCGTGTTAAAGCGTTGGCCGAAATGATCGGTATTGAGAGGGCGACTTGGGTGCAGGTTGAGGGATTTTATAAAGTAAATCCCATAGCTAATGAAGACCTTGAACGCGAAACAGAAGAAAAAACATCATCGGTACATTTTTTACGGTTTGAATTAACGGCTGAAATGGTCGCAGCGGCAAAGCAGGGCATTGCTATTAATATGGGTGTTGACCACTCAGCCTATACTGAAACTTGTATCCCAATATTAGCGGATATACGAGACTCTTTAGTTAATGACTTGGATTAAACTAATTTTTTATTTTTTGATATTTAATCAAGATAAGATATTTTATGAAACAGTTGAGTGTCTAGTAGAATCGGTTCGATTCAAACGTGGCAAAAGTTGTTTTTGAGAATTACCCGAATTCTAAAACAGGCGAATTCAACCCATAAGTGCAACACTTCCATTTAAAAAATAGTCTTCACCAGTCATCTTAGCAAAAACCTCAAATGGAGTCTTATACTCCAAACATTTCCTAGGTCTATTATTCATTAAATCCGT
>LWTN01000234.1 GCA_002101225.1 Cycloclasticus sp. symbiont of Poecilosclerida sp. M
ATCTTTGTTCGCAGGTCAATTGGGTATATTTTTTCATGTTTCACTCCTTTTTCTTGTCGGATTAAAGAGTGGTTAATATACCCTTTTGACCAACTAACGAGTGTTGCACTTATGATGTGAATTCAAGCAATGATACGATCCACATCAGCATCATTAGCCAATAAGCAGCTCTAAAAACGATGTTTAATAAGTCAGTGCTGAATGTCATCATCTCTGGGTCTTGACTGGGCAAGAACATAAAAGGCGCCAGCGAATTACACACTAGAGCTATTTTAAATCGCCCATCAAACTCCCCATTGGTGAGACGTGTTTTGGCGTAAAAAGCGATACTCCCCCCTATGACTAAATACGCGGGGTAAAAGATATTGTAGATAATCAAGCGTGTTGGGATACGCTCATCATCAGCTCTCGGCGCTATTTGATGCCAAGCCGTATCTTGGTGCGCCAAAAACCCACCGGACACGGACGCAAAAATAGCAAATACGAATAAAGCCATCAAGAGGACCATATACCTTTTTATTTTGACTGAAGACACATCTATACAGCGTGACGTATCCAGATCTAGTGGCTGCTTTAACTTCCAATAAATAAGAAGGCATAGCACGCCATAGAACGCTGCGATATAAACAATATTAAAATCATCTGTAGTAGGCATGTAAAACGTCTCTAGCCAATCATGCTATAGCCACCACTAACGCTTAAAATCTGGCCTGTCACATGACCAGAAGCAGCATTAGATGACATGAATAAAACAGCTTTAGCCAAATCGTCAGGGCGCCCTACTTTCTTTAAAGGCAACGCTTTTGCAATCATTTCAAACTGTTCTTCAGTAAACATTGCATCTTTTACTGACCACATACTATTTGAACCCACATCATCGTCTTCTTCAGGAATAGTAACGCCTGGGCATACTGCATTACAGCGAATACCAAAGCGCCCGTTTTCTTTCGCTATAGATTTCATCAAGCTGTTAATACCTGCTTTTAGCGCGCCATAAACAGCCTCTCTCGCTTCACCTTGGCGACTTGCATCCGAGCTTAAAGAAACAATAGAGCCCTTGGTTTTATTTCGCAGCATCACTTCAAGCACGGAGTGAGTACAATTTAAATTACTCATAAAGTTGATTGCTATCAACTTTTGCCATAATTCAGGTGTTGTTTGAGTAAAGAACATTAAATCGTCCCACCCCACATTGTTAACCAGCACATCAACACCGCCAAAGCTAGATTCAGCCTTCGCAACCATTGCCTTTACCTGTTCTAAATCCGTAACGTCTGTTTTAACCACTTGAACATCTGAAGCGCCCTTCTTTAGAGCCAACTCCGCGACTAGCCCTGCTTGCGTTTCATCAATGTCTGCCAACGTTATATTTGCGCCCTCTTCTGCAAAAGCCAATACAATGCCGCGACCAATATTAGACGCTCCACCGGTGATGATGACTGATTTTTTTGCTAACTCAAGATTCATACCTTTCTCCTAATTAAATTTATTTACTCGTTTAATAAGCCTGCACACCGACTCGATTGTTTCTTTTCTTGCCTGGTGATGCGGCATGTGTCTAATATTTTCTAGCACCTGCAACTCTAACGGTGCCGACAAATTATTAATTAAGACTTTCATACTGAGCTGGTAGCCATAATCATCCGCCTGACCAAAAATCAAATGCACAGGACACCTAATATCTTGCAATTCTTTTTCACACGACCAATCATCAAACTCTTTTGATATCCACGCTTTAGCCCACCCATAAAAAAGCGTATCCGTTGCCTCGCTGTGAAACACCTTTAGTTTTTTAGCTAAATCGTCACCTTCGTAGTCTTTTATTGCATCAACAATCCCTTCACGCACTTTCTTTTCTGGCACTAGAGGGGGTGCTTTTGCGCACACACCTAACACGCCATCGTGCAGTGTCGCCGCAGCCATCAACGCTATAGCCGCACCAAAATAACGTTTGATAGCCCTAATTTTTCCATCACAGCAGGCAACACAACATTTGATTCAATATGCCGATAATTCGCCTCTCTAATTCTCGTTAAACAACCCGATTCGCCGTGCCCAAAACGCTCGTAAGCAACGACGGGTAAACCTGTGCTTTGCGCCAAGTCAGCCGGGTATCCCTTCCATGTTTCTAAACAATCTAAACCACCGTGCAGTAAGACAACACAGAGTTTATTTTTGTCCGGCTCGCCAACAATCAATACCTTTAAGCGCATCTGATTAATGTCTAAAAAATGTTGCTGTTGATTCATAAAAATTACACTTTAAGCCATCAACGCGACGACAACCCAATCAAGAACTTGGGTGTTTTTAGCCGACTCAGGTGCCGTTTTAGCACGCTCTGCAAACACCTTAATATGTAAATCAACAAGCCCGCCACCCGTCGAGAGTGGCGTCTTATTAATGATTTCGACTTCGCTGCGTAAAATATCATTTTCAAAAACTGGAGCAGGGTGGTCACAGTGCCGCCAAGCAAGTAGCGTCACTATGTCGGGCAAGGCCCTCAACATTTGTGCGGCAGCAATCGAGATTGTATGTCCCCCATACACTAAACGTTGGCCATAAGCACTAGCGCCCGCATCGGTATGGGTCATCGCCAAATTCAATGTCAATCGTGTAAGCTCAGGTGCTGAGGTAACCGTATCTCGCGCCTTTACAATGAACTTTACACCTTGTTCAACGCCCACAAAATGCGCACCTTTGATTTTTTCTTTGAATCGATCTAGATGCCATGCGACTGGCACAGCCTCAACTAGCACCGCATGGCTAATATCTGATGGAATACTATCGAGCACATCGGCGTGACCCGTTTCTACGCCTGAATCGCGGCAAAGCACCATTGGGCAACGCCAGAAGTGTAAAATTTCATCGTGGTGTTGGTTTGTAACGCGCATTTCAAGCACCACCAAACCCGATGTTGGACGGCCTTCTTTTTTTCTATTTTGGCGCAAACACGCCACTTGAGTTGTCGTCGTGAGCGTATCTCCAATAAAGACTGGTTTTTTTAACACCAAACCACGATAAAACAAATTACCCACCACATTTTGAGTAGCATAGGTTGTTTGTCCTATTGCCACTCCAATCACCATGGAGGGGTTAGCTAAAGGGTGTGTTGAGCCTGTAATTATTTCGCTTAACATATAATCAAGCGGCAACCTAAGGCGATCACCAAATAGCATTTGATGAACTGTTGCGTGTCCTTCGGTTAATGTTACCGACGGTGCCGGTGGCAAAAAATCACTCACCGAAAAATCCTCAAAGTAAGGCCCTTCGATTATCAACTCTTTCATTCTCCACCGTCTTGTTTTAATGCGAGCTCATATCGCTGAACGATTCGTTGCTGTGATTGAATCACGGGTAAATCCACCATTTTATTTTCAAAACTAAACACGCCCTGCCCTTCAGCTTGCGCTTCATCCCATGCGGCTAAAATCGCATTGGCCTTTACAAGCTGTTCCTGCGTCGGGGTGTACACCTCGTTTACAATGCCGACTTGATTAGGGTGTATACACAATTTTCCCGTGTAGCCTAAATCCATACCCTGCTGTGCATCATGTCGAACTTGTTTTGCGTTTTTAACGTCCACACACACATTATCAATTGCCGATAAATTGTAGGCACGCGCTGCTAATGCAACCTGGCAACGTGCATGATGAATCCCACCGCGTGATGCGTCTGCATCTGTTAACCCTATGTCCGCTGCAAAATCAACGTGACCGAAGCATAAAGCATCAAATTCAGATAAAGCATTCGCAATTTCTTTAACCGCTAGTACACCCATCGCCGTTTCTATTAATGCAAAAATATTATTTCCAGATGTCTCGCTAAATTCTTTAACTCGTAATACATCTTGTGGCGACTCACATTTAGGTAGCATTATTGAGCAATTATTCGTTTTGGAAATAGCTTCCATATCGTCTTCAAACCAACCCGATGCAATACCATTTACACGTACAATTAATTGCCGACCTGTAAACTTTGATGACGTTATAGCCTGTACAACCGCCCCACGTGCAGCTAACTTTTCACTCGGCGCAACCGCGTCTTCTAAATCAAATACCAATGCATCTGCTGGAATACCCACAGCCTTATCTAGGTGCTTTTGTTCTGATCCTGGTACAAACAAAATAGAGCGTAACAAGGTATTATTTAAATTCATGAATAGGGTTTATTTTAAAAATCAGAAATAAGCAAATATAATTATCTAACAACTGTTAGATTATAGCCTTACAAGATAGATTAAACAATACTCCGTACGCTAGTTAAATTATGACTCATATATTATTTAAAGAAATTAAAGTTGGCACATTGACCTTACCTAATCGCGTCATTATGGGCTCAATGCACACGGGATTAGATCATACTGATGACCCTTTTAACCGTATGGCCGCCTTTTACAAAGAACGCGCTGAAGGCGGCGTTGGACTCATTGTAACGGGTGGTGTATCACCAAATGAGCAGGGATTAATAAGTCCTGGGGCGACAATTCTTAATAAGCCTGAACAAGTTGATTCCTACCGCATCATCACCGAGGCGGCACATCGTGCGGGCAGTAAAATTATCATGCAGATATTACACGCGGGTCGCTATGCAAAGCAGCATAAACTTGTAGCACCCAGCGCTATACGCTCACCCATTAATAAATTTGAGCCACAAGAAATTACGCACGATAACATCCTACAAACTATTAAAGACTTTGCTAATAGTGCTGAACTTGCCCAACAAGCGGGATTTGATGGCATTGAAATCCTAGGGTCTGAAGGCTATTTTTTAAATGAATTTACTGCGCCCCGTACTAATAAACGCAATGACCAATGGGGTGGAAGCTTAGAAAATAGGATTCGTTTCCCACTCGACGTCGTCCGCGCCATTCGCCAAAAACTGGGGACAAACTTTCTTATTCAATACCGTATGTCTGTTCTTGAGTTAGTGGATGAGGGTTGGAATATAGACGACGCAAAACAATTTGCTCAAGCGCTCGAAGCCGTTGGAATCGACATTATTAATACCGGTATCGGCTGGCACGAAGCGACCATCCCAACCATTGCTATGCAAGTGCCTAGAGCCGCATTTAGCTGGGCGACGGCGAAAATTAAATCTGCTGTTAACATCCCCGTAGCCGCCGCTAATCGAATAAACACGGTAGATACTGCAGAAGCTATCTTGCAGCGCGGTGATGCTGATTTGGTGTATATGGCTAGGCCTTTTCTTGCCGACGCTAACTTCGTAGTAAAAGCACAGCAAGGGCGAGCTGATGAAATAAACACGTGTATCGCTTGTAACCAATCGTGTTTGGATAAAATATTTGTGGGGCAAACTGCCAGCTGTTTAGTCAACCCACGGGCTTGCCATGAAACACTTCTACCCATTTTATCGACGACATCTAACGTTAAAAAAATAGCTGTTATAGGTGCGGGTGCTGCGGGTTTATCTTTCTCCGTTGAGGCCGCGAAGAATGGACATAACGTGACGCTGTTTGAATCCAAGTCTGAAATTGGTGGGCAAATGCTCTACGCCCATTTAGTACCCGGCAAAGAAGAATTTGACGAATTGTTGCGTTATTTCACCGTGATGCTAGAAAAATATTCGGTAACATTAAAAACCAATCACACCGTCGAGGCTGAACAACTTAAGCAAGAAGGCTTTGATTTGATTGCTCTAGCTTCTGGCATTAAACCCAGACCACTAGACATCCCCGGCATTAATCATCCGAGCGTTATGAGCTATGAAGAAGCCTTTACACAACCCGATAAAATTGGAGCAACCGTCGTTATTATTGGCGCCGGCGGTATCGGTTTTGATATGGCTGAATTTATATCGCACGAAGCTAGCGAACAAGATCCTATACAGGCCTACAACGAAAGCTGGGGTATTGACCCCGAGGGTCTTCAAGCTGGTTCTCTTACGAGTCCAGTGCCTCACAAGCCCATTCGTAATATAAGCCTTTTACAACGAAAAGCCGGTAAATTTGGTCGCACGCTTGGTAAATCAACGGGTTGGATTCACATGATTGAGCTACAAAAACGTGGCGTTCAGATGATAGGCGACCTCAGCTATACAAAGATAGATGATCAAGGCTTACACATTGAGCGTGAAGGCGAGGCACAAATACTAACAGCCGACACCATCATCATCTGTGCCGGGCAAGAATCCCATGATCAAATCGCTGAGTCATTAAACGGTGCCGCTAAGCAAGTCGTACGAATTGGCGGCGTAAAACAAGTTAAAGAACTGGATGCTGCGCAAGCCATTAGCGACGGTATCGAACTTGCTTATCAACTAGAACAGGGATAACCATGTTAAACGCATACATTTATGACGGCATAAGAACCCCTTTTGGGAAGTACTGTAGTTCACTTTCTCATGTGCGCCCTGATGATTTAGCTGCTAGCGTCATTAAGGCGCTCGTTGAGCGCAATAAATTCGACCCTCTGCTCATCGATGATGTAATCCTTGGCTGCGCCTGCCAATCGGGCGAGGACAGTCGAAATATAGCACGCTACGCCACCTTGCTTGCGGGGCTTCCTGTTGAGGTCAGCGGCCAGACTATTAACCGTTTATGTGGTAGCAGTCTTGCGGCCATTATCGATTCTGCCCGCGCCATTAGCTGTGGAGAAGGCGATGTGTTTATTGCCGGTGGTGTAGAAAGTATGACGCGAGCGCCACTTACCTTTAATAAAAGCAATACGGCTTACAGCAAAGATATCACCATCTACGACAGTGCTATCGGTGTTCGTTTCCCCAACCCTATTATTGGCAAGCAATATGGTCATGACGCAATGCCTATTACCGCCGATAATATTGCAAAAGCTGACAATATCAGCCGTGAAAGTTGCGATGCTCTTGCTTACAACTCGCAACAAAAATGGTCTGCTGCAACTGCAAGCGGCTTCTTCGACGATGAGATTATTGCCGTCAGCATCCCGCAAAAAAGGGGCAAGCCCGACATTATTGTCGATAAAGATGAGCACCCACGGGCTGGCGCGACCTTAGATAAAATGGCGGTGCCATTGCAGTCGGCCACCCACTTGGCGCATCTGGCGCGCGTATCGCTTTAACGGCCGCTAGACAGTTGCAGCAAACAGGTGGGCGCTATGCACTGATTTCGATGTGTATCGGGGTAGGCCAAGGTATTGCGATGATCATCGAACTTACTTAAAAAACAGGGGGCTGCCACCTACCATATCAAATGTTAGGGTTGGTAAATGTATATAAAGCATTGTAAATCAAGAAGAAATAAGCAGTTTGAGTTAATGAAATACTTTGTTGCCGGTACGACAGCAAGAACAGCAGCAAGTTTAGTCGGTATACATCGCAATACAGCAATAAGGTTTTTCCGTAAACTACGAGAGAAAGTTGCTCAAGTTCAACTAAGTCGTAGCGAGCCATTTAATGGCATTGTGAATTAGATGAAAGTTATTTTGGTGGCGTACGCAAAGGTAAACGCGGTAGAGGTGCCGCAGGAAAAGTTGCGGTTTTTGGTATTCTTAAAAGAGGTGGTAAGGTTTATACACAAATAGTTTTAGATGCTAAGGCAAACACTTCAATGCCGATCATACGGCACAAGGTAGAGCCTGACAGCATTGTTTATACTGATTGTTGGAAGTCATATAATGCACTGGATGTATCCGAGTTTAAGCATTACCGAATCAACCACAGTCGACTATTTGCTAAAAAACAAAACCATATAAATGGTATTGAAAACTTCTGGAATCAGGCGAAAAGGCATATGCGAAAGTTTAACGGTATCCCCACAGAGCACTTCCATTTATTCTTAAAAGAATGTGAATGGCGGTTCAACACAGGCGCACCAGACGAGCTTTTAATAGACTTGAAAAAACTATTAAAAGAGAATTATTAGGTGTCAGCCCCAAAATGAATTATAGAGCGATACAAATATTTAGCAAAATGAACTTTCTCTGAAAGAAAGCGTCCTATGTTTGTGTCTTTATGGGCACAACTTGCTCTCTTTCCCCTCCCCTTGAGCAGGTTACCTCAGCATCTATATGCTGGGATTTATGTGCCCTAGTTCATTATTTGAGCTAGGGTTTTTTTATATAGCTATTAAGTTAAAACATTTAGCTGTTGGTCAAGCCAGTGATGAACGGGGTCCACGCCCTCTTTTTTAAGCGAAGAAAAAAGTTCGACTTGGATATGTTCAGATATATTGCTGACTTCTTTTTGTACTGAAAAGAAGGCTTTTTTGGCTTCGTTTTTACTTAATTTATCTGATTTTGTTAGGACAAGGCAAACCTCAAGATTGAGGTGCTCAGCGTACTCAAGTAACTGAATATCGTGTGGCCCTAATAGACGTCTTATGTCTACAAGCAAGACAAGGCCATTTAAGGATTGGCGATTTTTTAGATAGTATTCGAGTTCTTTTTGCCATTTTTGCTGAACTTTCATAGGCACTTTTGCGAATCCATAACCGGGTAAATCAACTATCCTGCGTTGTTCATCTAAGTCGAAGAAGACGAGCTGTTGTGTGCGCCCAGGCAATTTGCTGATACGAGCAAGGCTTTTTTGATTAGTGATGGTGTTGATAGCGCTAGATTTGCCCGCATTTGAGCGCCCAGCAAAGGCGACCTCGTAGCCATTATCTTCTGGGCAGGTTTGAAGATTGGGTGCGCTCAATATGAATTTTGCGCGGTGGTATAAGGGGTTCATAAAGTATTTAGATTAAGGGTTGTGTCAGCTTGTGAAAGTAAAGTATACGTGTTCCGCTGTTTAGATGCCTTGATAAAGGGATAAGGTATAGGCTGGAGAACTTGATCTTGAAACAAAAAAAAACGCTACAGCTGTTTTTATTGTAAAATCTACCTGCTCTTCCGTTACACCTTACGCGAGTGATATTTTATGAAAAAATTGATGTTAATTACAGCGGTTCTGATGATGATTTTTTCTGCCAACGCGCTGTCTGCTGATGCAGTCGCGGGTGAGGCTAAAGCTGCGTCTTGTACGGCTTGTCATGGGCAAAAGGGCATCAGTTCAATGGGGCTTTATCCGAATTTAGCGGGACAAAAAGAACAGTATTTAGCAAAACAAATAAATGACTTTCGTTCGGGTGCACGTAAAGACCCAACGATGAAGCAAATGGTTTCGCCATTGTCAGATGACGATGTAGCAAATATTGCCGCGTATTACGCTGGCCTTGAATAATTTATACAGTGGGGAAATAAATGAAGTTGATTTTAGTTTTAGTGGTTTTTGTGGGTGTGTTCCATTCTGTTAATGCAATTGCAGAGGGAGATATTGATGCTGGGCGTGGAAAGGCAGCTGTGTGCGCGGGTTGTCATGGCCCACAAGGAAATAGCACAAATCCAATTTGGCCTAAACTTGCAGCGCAACACGCGTTTTATATCATAAAAGAATTGCAGGACTTTAAGGATAAAAAGCGTGCCGATTCTACGATGCAACAAATGGCTAAGGGCTTATCCGACAAAGATATGGAAGATATAGCGGCTTATTTTGCTGAGGGCTTGCCAACAGTTGAAGTGGCGAGTGCCGATAAAGTTAAATTAGGCGAGCAGTTGTACCGTGGTGGAAATAGCGAAAAGGGCGTGCCTGCGTGTATTGCCTGTCACGGCCCAAGTGGTGCAGGCAGCGCGCCAGCAAAATTCCCTCGAATTGGTGGGCAGCATGCCAAGTATTTGGTTAAAGCGTTGAAAGACTTCAAAATTGAAAAACGTGATAACGACCATCAGGCGATGATGCGTGATATTGCTGGGCGTATGTCAAATAAAGAAATCGAAGCTGTTTCATCATATATATCTGGTCTACATTAATCTTTATTAATACGCTCCAGAAGAGGGCGACGTTGGTTGCCCTTTTTCGTTTAAAACCTGGTGGTTTTCTCTATAAAGTTAGGGTATGAAAAAAAACGCCTCTCAAACATCTGACTCATTATTAAAGTTTTTAGGTTCAATGAACCTAGCAATCACCTTATTGGTAGCGCTTTCTGTCGCGGCAATTATTGGTACTGTTTTACAGCAAAATCAGGCTTATACCGATTACATCATAAAGTTCGGGCCTTTCTGGTTTGAAGTGTTTAAACAGCTTGGTTTGTATGATGTTTATTCGGCTTTGTGGTTTTTGCTGATTCTCTTTTTTCTTGTTCTCTCAACCAGTGTTTGTATCTATAAGAACGCGCCTAAGATGTTGCGAGACATGCGTGAATATCGGGAAGGAATTCAACTTAAAACACTCGAAAGTTATTCAACAAGTCATACCTGGGAAACGCTGCATCAAGTAGAAGAGTTACAGGATGCGGCACAAAAAATTCTTCGTTACCACGGCTTTAGCGCACGACTTAAAGAAGGCGATGGGTATCAGCTAGTAGCGGGGATGAGAGGCGCTGGGAGTCGTTTGGGTTATGTCTTAACGCATCTCGCCATCGTGTTGATTTGCATTGGCGGATTGATAGATGGCAACGCGATTCTAAAACTTAAAGAAATGACGGGGCAGATTTCACCTGAAACCCAAAATATTCCAGCCGACGAGGTGTCAGCAATCAGCCGATTAGGAATGGATAACCACTCTTTTCGCGGTAGCGTATCGGTGCCAGAGGGAAGCCGTTCGGAGGTGTTATTTATTAATTATAGGGATGGTTATCTAGTTCAAGACTTGCCCTTTACGATTGAAGTCAAAGACTTTCGTATCGAGCACTACAATACGGGACAGCCTAAATCATTTGAGAGTGACTTGATTATCCATGACCCGCGTGAAGAAGAAACATTGCAACAAACGATTTCTGTTAATCATCCGTTAATCTACGATGGGTATTCTATCTATCAGGCAAGTTTTTCCGATGGGGGCTCAAAGTTAGGGCTCAAGGCGTGGCCGTTAGTTGGAGCGAGATACTCGCCTAAGGCAATAAAAACGAGCGTGGGTGAGGATATAAAGATGAATTTATTTAATCAAAATTGGCAGCTAGAAGTGTCTGATTTTAGATTATTTAATATAAACCCAGCAGAAGAGCCGGGTAAGAAGTTTAAGAATGTCGGGCCCAGCTTTCAATTTAAGATGCGTGATAAAACGGGCGCGGCTAAAGAATATTTGAATTATATGCTGCCAATAAAAAAAGAAGGCCAGTTTTACTTTTTAAGCGGGGTTAGAGGTTCGCCGGCAGAAAACTTCCGTTATTTATATGTGCCCATGGATGATGCGGGTGGTATTAATCGGTTTATGCAGTTTTTAATGGCGTTACACGATGATGCGAAAATAAAAGAGCTCGCGTTAAAACAAGGCAACGGTGCTCAAAAATTGCCATCCGAGAGCACAGAGCAGTTTTCTGAAGCGATGTTGAGGCTGGTCAAACTTTTTAGAGAAGACGGCTTTGACGCGATGGTAAAACAGGTGGAAACTACGGTGCCGAGTGAGAAAAGGAAAGACGTGGTCGATATCTATGTGCGTATGCTACAGCAAATATTAGGCGAGGTTTACTTAGGCGTATTGAAGGCTGAAGGCATAGATTTAAGCCAAGGCGTCGATGAAAGTAAAGCACAGTTCTTTGACGCCGCAAGTACAGCGATAGGCGCGATAGGACGCTATGGTTCGCCCGTCTTTTTTCAGTTGGAGGACTTTGAACACCGGCAGGCGAGCGGCTTGCAAATTGCCAGAGCCCCAGGTAAAAATTTGGTTTACCCCGGTTGTGCAATGTTAATCTTGGGTGTGTTTCTAATGTTTTACGCGCCACAACAGCGTTTGTGGGTGTGGTTGCAACCAGTTGACCGACAAGAGAAGAAGATTAAGTTGGTGTTGGCGGGTAATGCGGTGAGAAATAAAATTGATTTTAAAAAGAAATTTGATGAAGTTCAGGCGCAGTTTGAAAGCGCCTTAAATAGTTGAGGCACGAAAATGAATACCATGAATCTCGAGTTAGACCAACAATCGTTTTTTAAAAAATTAAGCTTATTTGATTGGCTTTGGGCAGGGCTCGTGCTCGTAGGCACAGTATTTGCGTATCAAAAATATGCCTCTTTAATGGATGCTTACGAAAAAGGTATTCTGGTATCGGCGGGTATTACGCTCATCTTTTTCGGCTGGAACTGGAAGACGATTAGAGGGCTTTCAATAGCGGTATTTTTGTTGAGTATTTTTGGAATTAGCCGTTACATTACAGGGCTTGAAGATGCAGATGCAGATTTCTTTTTGAGGTTTTTAGTCTCCAGCCAATCTTCTATTATGTGGATGAGTGCGTTATATGTTTTAGCAACAGTCACTTATTTTATTGCCTTAATCAGCCGTTCTGAATTTGCAGGAAAAGTGGCCTCCGCGATGACGTGGTCTGCCACCACGATGGGCTTGGTCGGTTTGATGGTGCGGTGGAGAGAGTCGTATCTGGTCGGGTTGGATGTCGGTCATATCCCGGTGAGCAATTTGTATGAGGTTTTTATCCTGTTTTCAATTATTACCGCGCTCATCTACCTATTTTATGAGAACAAATATAAAACGCGGGCGTTAGGTGGCTTCGTGATGCTCATTATTGCTGCCGCTGTTGCCTTTCTACTTTGGTACGCATTTGAACGGCAAGCAGACGAAATACAGCCGCTGGTTCCCGCGCTTAAAAGTTATTGGATGAAAATTCATGTGCCTGCTAATTTCATCGGTTATGGTGCCTTTGCTCTAGCTGCGATGGTGGCGGTGGCCTATTTAATGCGAGAGAAAGCGAAGCAAAAAAAAAGGACTAATGGAATAATGGCGACGCTTCCGCCTTTAGAGATTTTAGATGACTTAATGTACAAGTCGATTGCATTGGGTTTTTCCTTCTTCACTTTGGCTACTATTTTGGGCGCGCTGTGGGCCGCAGAAGCGTGGGGTGGATACTGGTCTTGGGACCCTAAAGAAACGTGGGCTTTGATTGTATGGCTTAACTATGCCGCTTGGCTACATATGCGCTTAACCAAAGGGTGGCGTGGTAAACCGATGGCGGTGTGGGCTATTATTGGGTTATTCGTTACGCTGTTTGCATTTTTAGGGGTCAACATGTTTTTGTCTGGCTTGCATTCATACGGTGAGCTATAACGTGATTTTTAAGGAGGTGAATATGAAACGATTTGCGATTTTAATAACTGTGTTTTTAATGCTGTTGTTGAGCGTAACCGCCCATGCAGTTAATTACGACGAGGGAATTGACTATAAAGCAATCCACCCAGCCCAATCAACAGATGACCCAAGCCGTGTTGAAGTGGTTGAGGTGTTTTGGTATGGGTGCCCCCATTGCTACCGGTTTGAACCCGTTCTTGGACCTTGGGTTAAAGCGCTTCCTAAAGATGTAGATTTTAAACGACGGCCCGCGGTTTTTAGACCTGTATGGGAGCTGCACGCGCGCGCGTATTTTACGGCATCTATATTAGATGAAGTTGAGAATACCCACGCATCGTTTTTCCACAAAATGCACGTGGAAAATAAAACGCTGAATACGCTGGATAAACTAACGACGTTTTATGCTAGCAAGGGTATCGATAAAGATTTATTCAAAAAAACATTTAACTCGTTTGTTGTAAATACTAAGGTTGCTCGGGCTAAAAGTGTTATTGGTAAATACGGTATTACAGGCGTGCCCAGCGTTGTAGTTGAAGGCAAATACCTAGTGACAGGCGGAATGGCCGGTAGCCACGAAAATATGCTGAGTATTATTGACTTTTTAATCGCAAAGGAGCGCGCGAAGAAATAGCAAAGAATTGGCGCGCTCGGCGGGAGTCGAACCCACGACCTTCGGCTTCGGAGGCCGATACTCTATCCAACTGAGCTACGAGCGCTTTTTGTCGTTAAAACAGCGTCGCACATTATAACGCGATAACAAGTAGGCTTATTTTTTTTCGAACGAGTTAGTTTTCGTTTGGATTGAGTTATAATTGCCGCCAAGTAAATACCCTATTCAGGAGTTAAGTTAGTGAGTGAAGATAAGAAAGTTTTAAATAGCCTTGCGCTAGTGATGATGGTATTAGCTTTTATTGCCATAGTTATTTCGGTCATAGCGGTGGGTTTGATTGATGATGATAATTCGGTGCAAAAAAAGTGGGAAGACGAGAGAATTATTAAGCGCATCAAGCCCATTGGGCAGGTGGCTACAACGGAAATGGAGGCGGCTTTGGACAACCCTGTTCCAGATGAGCCTGAAGTTTCTGTAGCATCGGGCCCGATGACGGGGGAGCAAGTTTATAACAATGCTTGTATGGCGTGTCATGCAACGGGAGCTGCAGGAGCACCAAAAGTGGGTGATATACCTGCGTGGGCGCCACGTATCGTACAAGGCGACAGCGTATTACTTAGTCATGCGATTAAAGGCTTTAAAGGCATGCCTCCGCGAGGTGGTGCGGCTCAATTATCAGACGAGAATGTTAAAAGTGCTGTCGAATTTATGGTTTCAAACAGCCAATAGCTTAATCAAATAAGCTTTTTAAAAGGGCTAGGTTTTCCTGGCCCTTTTTCAATTGTTCTTCAGGGTTTCTTTTGTTTACAGCAGGCCAATCGAGCTCATTTTGGGGGAGTTCGCTTAGGAAGCGGCTAGGCTCGGTTGCGCTAACCTCACCAAACTTCTTCCGCCTGGAACAGTAGCTAAAGGTAAGTTGTTTTTTAGCGCGGGTAATGCCGACGTAGGCTAGACGGCGCTCTTCTTCGATTTGTTCGTCATCAATGCTGTTTTGATGGGGTAAGATGTTTTCCTCCATGCCAATAAGGTAGACATAAGGGAACTCAAGCCCTTTTGCCGCATGCAAGGTCATGAGCTTTATTTGATCATTGTTCTCGTCGTCCTCATTTTTTTCTAGCGTGTCGAGCAGCATCATAAAGGCAATAATTTCGGGCAATGAACGGCTTTCTTGAGATTTTTTTGCGCTATTGTCTATCCACTGAACGAGTTCAAGAACGTTTTCGTATTTTCGTTCGGCCTGCTTGTCGTCATGACAATCAGCTTTTAACCAGTCTCGGTAATTAATATCACGGAGTAACTCGTGTAGCGCTTCAATGGGGTCGTTTTCTTCTGCTTGTACGGATAGCTTAATAAGCCAGTCACAAAATTGCTTTAGTTTGAATGTGGCGCGTTGATTTAAAACTTGCTCTAAGCCAATTTCATCGCAGGCTTCAAAGAGGCTAATACGTCGTTCGTTTGCGTATAGCGCTAGTTTTTCTATGGTATGAGTGCCAATTTCTCGTCGTGGGGTGTTAATGATGCGTAAAAAGGCACTGTTATCGTCTGGATTAATAAGAAGTTTTATGTAGCCTAAAAAGTCTTTAATTTCGGTCGATGCGAAAAAAGATTTGCCACCACTGATGGTGTAGGGGAGAGAAAGCTCTCGCAAACTTTTTTCCAATAAGCGTGCCTGATGGTTGCTGCGGTATAAAATCGCGTAATCTGCATTATGTGATCGGTTCTTGAATTTATGACGAGATATTTCAGCTGCTACTTGTTGTGCTTCACTAAACTCATCTTTGCACTTAATAACGTTGAGTGGCTGAGAGTCTTTAATGTTGCTCCATAAGTTTTTTTCGTAGAGATGAGGGTTGTTTTTTATCAGTTCATTTGCCACTTTTAGAATGCGTTGGTTTGAACGGTAATTTTGTTCAAGTTTGATAATCTCTAAGCGCGGAAAGTCTTTTTTTAATTGAAATAAATTTTCTGGGTTGGCGCCACGCCACGCGTAAATAGACTGGTCGTCGTCGCCGACAACGGTAAAGTTTCCTGCAGGGCCGACCAGTGCTTTAAATAAAGCGTATTGAGCGGTGTTTGTGTCTTGGTATTCATCTAGAAGCAGATGGTGTATTTGGTTTTGCCACTTTTCTAAAATGACAGGCTGTTGGTCGAACAATTTTAGCGGTGACAATATTAAATCGTCGAAATCAACGGCATTACAGGTTTGAATATATCGCTGGTACTGGGAGTAAAGTACCGCTGCAAACTGTTGTTGAGCGCCTTCCGCAATTAGCAAAGTGTCTTCCGCTAATAAAGTTTGGTTTTTCCAGCTAGATATTTGCCACCCTATGGCGCTCACTTCTTTTTTATCCAACACGACTTTCTTGGATGATTCGCTGGCAGTATTTAGGATGTCTTGGATAACTTTGGTTTTATCTTGTTCGTCGAGAATGCTGATGTTCTTTTTTAGGCCAAGAGCTCGATGCTCCTTACGAATAATTTCTAGACCAAGGGAATGGAAAGTTGATATGCGAATACCGTCAAGCTTTGAGCTTTTGCTGAGCTTATCAACGCGGGCTCGCATTTCTCTTGCGGCCTTATTTGTGAAAGTGACAGCGGTAATATGTTTTGGTGTCGTGCCTTTGCTAACCAAGTGCGCAATTTTTTCGGTAATAACGCGCGTTTTGCCGCTCCCAGCGCCAGCAATAACCAGCATTGGGGACTGCGTTGTAATAACGGCGCGGTGTTGTTCGGGGTTAAGTTTAGACACTAGATATGCAGGCTTGTACAGGGGTTGTAAATTTTAACAACATTAGAAACGTTGACGGGAGAAACCTATTGTCAATTTAGTCAATAGGTCTATCCATGCGCCGGTAAGCTAGCGCTTCAGTAATATGCGCGCGTTTGATGTTGCTGCTATTGGCTAAGTCAGCAATGGTTCGTGCAACGCGTAAGATGCGGTGATAGGCGCGGTGAGAGAGGCTTAATTTCTCGATAGCACTTTCTAATAATAAGTGATCGTTATCTGTTAGGGCGCAGTGCTTTTTAATTAACGATGGAGAAAGCTTGCTATTAAGACAGTCTTGCCGGCCTTTAGAAATTTCTTGTGCGGTTAGAACGCGCTGTGCAATAAGGTGGCTTTTTTCTTCTTTTGTGGTTGTGTTTTGGCGCAATGTAGCGACCCCGACGCGCCCAACTTCTACGTGCATATCTATTCTATCTATTAGTGGCCCAGATATTTTGTTGCGATAGCGGTTGATTTGGTCGGGCGTGCAGCGACATCGATTTGTTAGGTCTCCAAGGTAGCCACAAGGGCAAGGGTTCATAGCGGTGATTAATTGAAAAGAAGATGGAAAAGTTGTTTGGTGGTTAGCGCGTGATATGGAAACCGCCCCGTTTTCAAGTGGCTCACGCAGCACCTCGAGAACTTGCCGACCAAATTCTGGTAGCTCGTCCAAAAATAGAACACCATTGTGGGCAAGTGAGACCTCGCCCGGTTTCGGTTGAGATCCCCCGCCCACCATAGCAACCGAAGAGGCGGTATGGTGGGGTGATCTGAAGGGGGCTATTTGCCAACTATCAATATTGATAGGGGCTTGGCTCGCAGAATGTATTGAAGCGGTATCAATAGCCTGTTTTTCACTGAGCGCAGGTAAAATGCTGGGCAGCCTTGCAGCGAGCATCGATTTCCCTGTGCCTGGGGGGCCAACCATTAATAAGCTATGTTGGCCAGCCGCTGCAATTTCTAGTGCTCGTTTCGCAAAGTGTTGCCCTTGTACATCCACATAGTCAGGTAGGTTTTGTGAAGAGGGCTCAGCGCCTATTTGTGGTGTGGAGAATGGGATGTCCTTTTGTCCCGACAGATGAGCGCAGATTTGCAGTAAATGGTCCGCAGAAATAACAGATGCCTCTTTTATTAATAAAGCTTCATCAGCGTTTTCGCTAGGTAGTAGCAAGGAGAGATTCGCTTGATGGCAAGCTATAGCCGTAGGGAGAATGTTTTTAACTTTACGTAATTCACCGCCTAAAGAAAGCTCACCTATAAACTCAATATTGCTTAGCAAGGTGTCAGGGATTTGCCCTGACGCGGCTAAAATACTTAAGGCAATGGGTAAATCAAAGCGTGAGCCATCTTTTGGAACGTCGGCTGGGGCGAGGTTAATGGTGATGCGTTTAGCAGGGAACTCGAAGTGGCAGTTTTTAATAGCGCTACGAACACGGTCTTTACTTTCTTTAACGGCAACTTCAGGTAGCCCAACGATAGAAAAGCTAGGTAAGCCATTTGAAAGATGCGCTTCGATGGTTACCGGTGGCGCATAAATTCCCGTAGAGCTTCTAGAGTGGATGGTCGATAGTGACATGGAATCCTTTCCTCGTCGTGTACAGTTTACAGTTTAGTTAAGATTGGTTTGACCGAGTGTTTTCTCAAGTTCGGTTAACGTCCTTTCAAGCGCCTCAAGTTTGTGTCGTGTGCGCATGAGTACAGCGTTCTGTGCGTCAAATTCTTCTCTACTCACTAAATTAAGCTGTGAAAACTTTTGTTGTAGAAGTGTTTTAAAGTTACTCTCGACGTCACTCTTTACATTAGCTAATCCCGAGGGCAGCGATTCGCTAAGCGCTTTAGCAAGTTGTTCAATGTTTTTTATAGCAATCATGATAATAAAGGTAAAGCTTTGTTGTTACTTTAGCAAGCAGAAGAGAAAAGATAGTGATCGCACCAAAATAGGGCGTCAGTTCAACGCAAATGAGCGAAATGAGTGCGCAAGTGTTGTTTTTTTGTAAAAATAAAGCTTGCTAATGTTGTATAAAATGATAATATCAGTGCATGAATGCTGTTTGATGGTGTTGTTACCACTGGGAAATAGCCATACATATAAATTAAAAATATTAGGAGTTTAAAATGAAATTATTAAAAACAACAGCGGCGGCGGCTTTACTTGCAGCAGCTGGCGCAGCGAGTGCAGACAGTATCGTAGGCTCTTTCGGTGATTCTTCTTTGCGTCTTACAGCAACAGCTAACGTAACATTAACAACTGACTATGTTTTTCGTGGTGTTTCTTTCTCAAATAACAAACCTGCAATTCAAGGTGGTTTCGATTTAGACCTTGGCAACGGTGTTTACTTAGGCACTTGGGGCTCAAGCATTAACTTAGATGCGTCTGATGATGATGGCGGAGACGCAGGTTTAGAATTAGATATCTATGGTGGTTGGACAGGTACATATAACAGCTTTGGTGTTGATATTGGTTTCATCCATTACCATTTCTCAGGCGCAGAAAAACTAAATACTAATGAAGTATACGTAGGTATCTCACAAGGCCCTTTCACTGTTACTCAGTATATGGGTGTTGCGGGTAATAGCGATACCACAGGTGGTCGAGATTTTGGTAACTATACGCACGGGTCAGTTGATTTAGGTAGCTTGGCGCGATGGATTCCTTCTGCAGGGCCTATCGGTGTTGTAGCAAATTTAGGTTGGACTAATGGCTACGAGGGCATTGATGACTACTACGACTGGAAGCTGGCTTTTACAAGAAGTTTGTTAGGTTTAGATGTTGAGTTGGCTTATACAGGCACAGATCAAAAAGAACAAGGCTTCAAAAATGATGATGACAAGCTCGTATTGTCTGTTTCAAAAAGTCTATAAGTTAAGTACTTAGCAGATTTTAAAAGTCCCTCAATGAGGGGCTTTTTTTTCGCCTTAAATTTAATGCTTATGCTTTAAGTGAGAAATGTTAATAAACATACTTTAGGGGTAACTAAAAATAGTTGGCATAAATAATGCATAATAATGTGAGTGTCAATTTAGACAAATAGAAAAGAGGATTAATAATGAAACTTGTAACAGCAATATTAAAACCCTTTAAATTGGATGATGTGCGCGAAGCATTATCAGAAATGGGTGTTTCTGGCATTACGGTGACAGAAGTTAAAGGTTTTGGGCGCCAAAAAGGGCATACAGAGCTATATCGCGGTTCCGAATACGTTGTGGATTTTTTACCAAAGGTGAAAATTGAAATTGCTATAAGCGATGATCAAGCAGATCAAGCGGTAGAGGCGATTGTTAAAACAGCGAATACAGGAAAAATCGGGGATGGCAAAATCTTTGTCACTGAACTTGAAAAAGTCATTCGTATTCGTACGGGTGAAACTGGCGCCGAGGCGCTTTAATTATGGAGGCTCTACACGTGGATCAAATATTAGAATTGCAATACGCAATGGATACCTTTTACTTTTTGGTATGTGGCGCGTTAGTTATGTGGATGGCGGCTGGTTTTTCAATGTTAGAAGCTGGCCTAGTTCGTTCAAAGAACACGGCAGAAATTTTAACCAAGAATGTAGCGCTATATGCTATTTCTTGCATCATGTATATGGTGTGTGGTTATTACATTATGTACGGTGGCGGTATATTCCTTGATGGAATCGCAGGCGGCGATACATTAGTAGCAGATGCTTTAGCGGCTTCGCATGAAGAAGGTTTTAGTGGTGGCTCTGTTTATGCAGATGCATCGGATTTCTTCTTCCAAGTTGTGTTTGTTGCAACGGCGATGTCAATTGTTTCTGGTGCTGTAGCTGAACGTATGAAGTTATGGGCGTTTTTGGCTTTTGCAGTAGTGATGACAGGTTTCATCTATCCAATGGAAGGCGCTTGGACGTGGAATGGTGATGACGTTTTCGGCTTGTATAACTTGGGTGAGCTTGGGTTCTCCGACTTTGCTGGATCAGGTATAGTTCATATGGCGGGTGCAGCAGCAGCGCTAGCAGGGGTATTATTGTTAGGAGCTCGTAAGGGTAAATATGCCGCTGATGGCACAATTACACCTATCCCGGGTGCAAACTTACCTTTAGCAACCTTAGGTACATTCATTTTATGGATGGGTTGGTTTGGGTTTAACGGTGGCTCAGTATTGAAATTAGGTGATATTGCGAGTGCAAACTCAGTAGCCATGGTATTCCTGAACACGAATGCAGCGGCAGCGGGTGGTGCGATTGCAGCGTTGGTCATTGCGCGTGCAGTGTTTGGTAAAGCTGATTTAACAATGCTCTTGAACGGTGCATTAGCAGGTTTAGTTGCAATTACAGCTGAGCCTTCAACGCCGACAGCCTTAGAGGCGACATTGTTTGGCGCAGCTGGTGGTGTTTTGGTCGTGTTCTCGATCGTCGCACTGGATAAAATGAAAATAGATGATCCAGTGGGTGCGATTTCAGTGCACGGTACCTGTGGTTTGTTAGGCCTTCTATTAGTGCCGTTAACAAATGACGGTGTAAGCTTCTCTGGTCAATTAATTGGTGCAGGAACAATCTTTGGCTGGGTATTTGTAACCAGCTTTGTTGTATGGTTTGTCATTAAAATGATTATGGGTGTACGCGTGTCGGAAGAAGAAGAGTACGATGGTGTAGATCTGAGTGAGTGTGGTTTGGAAGCCTACCCAGAGTTTACTAATAAATAGGGTAAACACTTTAGGGTGAAAAGATGGGCGCTTCGGCGCCTATTTTTTTGTAAATTAAAAAGGATTTGATGAGATTGTGAAGCTACTTATCAAAAATGTGCTAAATGTAACACTGTATAAAATCAAATATTCATATCATATGATACTATGTGTATAGGTAGAGAGTTGTACATTTACAACTCAATTCGCATAAACAAGTTGTGAGCGGTTAGATTATGAAAATAAGTAAGATAATGGTGATAGACGATAGTAAAACGATAAGAAAATCTGTCGAATTGTATATGAAGGAATCCGGTTATGAAGTTATTTTAGCGAATGATGGCTTTGACGCGCTATCAAAAATATCAGAACACAATCCAGACTTAATTTTTGTAGATGTCACGATGCCTAGGCTCGATGGATATCAAACCTGCGCACTCATTAAACAAAGCCACCAGTATAAAAACACCCCTGTGCTTATGTTATCGAGCAAGGGCGGTTTGTTTGATCGCGCAAAAGGCCGCCTAGTTGGAGCAGACGATTATTTAATTAAGCCGTTCACAAAAAATAGCTTACTGGCAACGGTTGACAAATATAGCCAACAAGAAGTAGCTGTAAATCAAGGGGGAATTTAGTATGACACGCATATTAGTTGTAGATGACTCACCGACAGCAATCCACATTATCACAGGGATGTTGAAAAAAAATGGTTATGAATTTATAACAGCTGTAGATGGACAAGAAGGCGTTGATATGGCAGGGGCTGAAAAGCCAGGTCTTATTTTGATGGATGTTGTTATGCCAAATGTTGATGGATTTAAGGCAACTAGAACGTTAGCGCGTGATGATGTGACAAAAGATATACCCATCATTATTTTAAGTAATAAATCCCAGCCGACAGATAAGCTCTGGGGTAAAAAACAGGGGGCTAAAGACTATCTAGTAAAGCCAATAAATGAAGCAGAATTAATAAACGCAATTAAGGCGAATGTAGGCTAACTGGTTTAGATGAGCGCAAAAAAGAAAACGCCATTTGAGTGGATTGAAAAGCTAGATGTGCAATATAGTGAAAAAAGGGACGCGCTTACGCAGGCAATAAGCATATCAACAGGAAAAAATTTAGTAACGTTAACGGTGGGTCAATTAGAATTTGCTGTGGAAGTGGGTTTAGTTATTGAAACAGTCCGCTATAGTCCACCACATGCATTGCCTAGGTCATTCGATTGGGTACTTGGCGTGATAGATTTAAGGGGTGAGGTTATCCCAGTTATAGACTTTTCAGCCTTTAATGGGCAAGGGCAGACAAAAATAAACCACCAGAGCCGCATGATAATTATTAAGCACGATGATTTTCATTATGCGCTTCTGGTCTCTGGAGTATCACCGGTAAGGTTGGTAGCAGAAGACACGATTTTTAAGCTGAAGAAAGAAAACAAACCCAAAGGTACAAAAATACCTTTTAAAGAAGCGGTTTTAATCGATAACCAACAAAAGATGTATTTAGATATTAACTCACTTTCAAATGATAAAGAACTTACTCAACTTACTTTTTAAATAACCTAGATTCGGATAACATTATGGCTGACAATCAATCAAAAAAAATAGACATGCTAGTCGTTTACGGGATATTGCTTGTGCTGTTTTTATCGTTAACGGTGACATCGTTCTTATATGTGAACAAACTTAAGCTATATGATGAAGAGTACCTTGATGCGGCATACAATTTAGCTGTGGTATCACAATCAGCTATTACATTGTCATCCGAGGCGGTAAAAGGGAACGAATCATCTGCAAAAAAACTGAGTGATATGGGGCAAACGTTGCAGGCTTATGCAGTAAAAATAGCACGTGGTAATCCGGCTACAGACCTCCCGCCATTTGGTGAAAATCTTCGAGATTTAGCGACAAGAATTTCTTCAAAAGTAAAAAATATTTCGACAGGCTTGAAAGAAGTAAGAAAAAATTATAAAACGAATGTAGTGAGTGCGGAAAGAGCAGTAAAAGTGATTACTAATGATGGTAAGGCCATACTTCCAGATTTAGATGAATTAAGTCGCGCGGTCACAACAGAAAAAACACACCCCTTCTTTATCGTTGATCGAGTCAATCATACGATGACAACCGTGTTAGGTCTGGGAACGCTACTGTTCTTGATTCTATTAGGCGATCATATTATTCGCCAGACGAGATCTGAGCAAAAACAAGCGAAAAAAAACTTCGAAGATAGCCAAAATGCGATTTTAAATTTATTGGATGATATTTCCAGTCTAGCTGATGGCGATTTAACCAAAGAGGTGCGGGTGTCAGAAGATATTACCGGTGCCATAGCCGATTCAATCAACTACACCGTTGAAGAATTACGGAATTTGGTGTCAACCATTCAAACCTCCGCAAAACAGGTAAACGATACCTCAGCGCGAACACAAGTCTTAGCGAATTCTTTGGCGGAAACGAATGATAGTAACGAAAAGCTTATTTCAACATCAGCAGGAGCCGTATCAGGGGTAGCGGAAGAGGTGAAAAAAATGTCAGACAGCGCTCGGGGAGCGGCAACTATGGCGAATGAATCATCTTTAACGGCAAAAGAGGGTGCGCAAACTGTACGGGATTCAATTAGGTCAATGAACAATGTACGGGAACAAATACAGGAAACCTCAAAGCGAATTAAAAGGCTGGGTGAGAGTTCGCAAGAAATTGGGGATATTCTTGAAATTATTACAGATATCGCGGATCAAACCAACTTACTTGCATTAAATGCAGCTATGCAAGCGGCAACAGCGGGTGAGGCGGGTCGCGGTTTTGCGGTTGTTGCGGATGAGGTGCAGCGATTAGCGGAGCGTTCGAGTAAGGCGGCTTTGCAGATTGACACTTTAATTAAAACAATTCAAACAGATACCAGTGAAGCAATTCACTCTATGGAGTCGAGTACATCAGAGGTAGTTACCGGAGCAGACAATATTGAAAAAGCGGGTGACTCGCTGCATAAGATTGAAACAACATCAGGTGAGTTAGCGGCGGTAATTACACAGCTTTCATCGCAAGCTCAAAGACAAACTGTTAAAACGGACGAGATTAATAAAATTATGGATAAAGTGCACGAAACGACAGATAAAACGACAAAAGAAACCCGCGAGGCAGTTACGCTCATTACTCAACTTGCTGGTTTATCAGTTACGTTAGAAGAGTCAGTTGCGGGTTTTAAGTTAGCGGAATAAATTATAATCCTTAAGCTAGAAGGAAATATGGTACGCAAAACACAGTTTGACAGTATTAAATGGATTAAGCCTGGCTTACAGTCACTGCTGAAGCAGGCTAATACGCAACTTGCCGAAATAGGAGAGCCCGGAGAAACAAGAAAGAGTTTAGAGAAATGCGCAATTATATTTAAAACGATTTCCAACAATCTTGAAGTTGCAAACGACGAAATCGGCTCTTTATTATGCACCGAAATTGCAAGAGTCTCTGAATATGTGACTGAGAAAAAGCACGCTAAAAAACTCAGTGCGGTTAAAGAAAAAGCTGTTCAGGGGATAGTGATAGTGGGTGAGCACCTAGATAATCTAACGAGTGGTTTGGCCGTTAATGTAAAGAATATAGGCGAATATATTGATAGCCTACGAGCGTTACAGAGCAAGCCTCCTGTTGATAAATCGCTGCTATTTTCACCAGACTTATCAAACCTAGAAGGTTTCTTTAGGAGAGATATAAGTAATAAAAAGCTAGAAGAGTTTGCGAGTAAAAAAAGGGGTTCTTTTCAACGAAATTTGTTGGCTTGGTTTAAAAACACTGGACGTGAAGATGCTCTATTAGAGCTTGTTTATATAACAAAAACACTCAATGAGTTAGCAACTGTTGGTAATCTGAAATTATATTTCAAAGCCAGTTCAGCGATTATTGACGCCATTTATCAGAATATATTTACAGATGAGTCAGAGATAAAACGCCTGGTCGGTCGAATCGATCGGCAAATGAAGTTAATAGCAGCGTTCGGCGAAGCGGCGGCTGCAAAAGCATTGCCTTTAGATGTCATTAGGCAAACTTTGTATTTTACGGCTCGACTGCCATCAGATGATTCCTATATCACAGAACTACAGAAAACCTATCAATTAAAATCATTGCTGCTGATGCCAGAAGATTCAGGCAAAAGTGTTCACTCAATAGAAGCATTAAGCTCAATCGCTACGACGGTTAGAGAGGAATTTAGAACGATACGGGCGTGGCTAGAGAATATTGTAGAAACAGAGAAACCGACTACAGATGAAATAGACAAATTTATAAAGCAAGCCGAAATATGGACAGAAACGCTTTCGTTTGTTGGAGAAAAAGAGTTATCGAAGGATATTTCAGATTTTGTTAGACAATTAGCATTTTGTATTTATGGTGCTGTCGCTCCAAACGACGAGCAGCTTGTAGATATAGCAGAGGGCTGGATAAAAATAGATAAGTCGCTCATAGGTATTGAGGGGTCAGTAGCACAAGAGCGAGCTAAAGGTGAGTTAGACGAGGGGAGAGAATCTGCTGATATTCATGAAAAATCACCTATAGCCGTAACAGCACAAGCAACGTTGGACGAGATTACGAAAATTAAAGAAATCGTAAGCTCAGATATGGCAACAAATTCAACAATAGAAAGTTGGGATGAAATCAAAGGTCTAATTCAACCAATCCAGGCTGCGTGTAACTTTATTAATTTAGAAAAACTGTCTACTTTAGTTGCAAGTTTGGGGGGGTACATAACTGCGGTTAAGGGTGTTGATAATTACCAAGTTAGAGCAAAAGAAGCCGCTGCTATTGGAGATATTATTTCCACAACGGAATATTTGTTAGAAGATGTTGTTGATGGCATGACGGTGGATCATTTGGATATTAGCCTTGCAAAAGAAGCGGCTACATATTTGGAAAACATCGCAGAAAATGGGCAAGAGGCAGAAGAAGAGGCAGATGAAACCAGTAAGGGTATTGTTGAATCAAACATAGATGTGAAGTTGGATTTTACATTTGATACTGACGAAGAAGACGAAGAGATTCTCGGTATCTTCATAGAAGAAGCACGAGGTATATGTGTTGAGGCGGATTTATACTTAGCACGATGGAAAGGTGCTTTAGACAATCAAGAAGCTTTAAGAGATTTTAGGCGTTGTTTCCATACGTTGAAAGGTAGCGGTCGTTTAGCAAAGGTCGAGTTTTTGTCGGAAACAGCGTGGGCTATTGAAGATATGCTCAACCGTGTGATTGACGCTACGATTTTACCAAATTCAGCTTTAATGCAATTGACAAGTCACGTCACTACCTGTTTGCCAGAGTGGGTTGAAAGCATATCTAGCAAGCGCCCATCTCTTACAGATATGAGCGATATTATTGGTGCAGCAGAAAAAATAAAAAATGGAGATAAAGCAGATATATCATTTATCCTCGAAACAAGGCAGCAGAGTCAACAAGAAAACGGATTTGATGCACAATGGTACGAAATATTTTCTAAGGAAACAGAGAGTCATTTACTAACCATACAAAACTTCATATCAGAAAATAAGGCGTCAGAGAAGATTTATGTAAGTGAAGATTTATATAGAGCGACGCATACGCTCAATGGCTGTTCCGCTATGTCACAAGTATCTGAAATAGAGGAATTAAGTGGCACGGTGGGTGAATACTTAAGAGAATTGTATGATCTTAACTTACCGGGTGATCAGGATTTATTAATCATTCTTGACGAGTTCTTAAAAACCACAAGGCAACAAGTAGTCTCGCTAGGCGCAGCATTTGTTCCAATGCCAAACCATGTTGATTTGCATGCTAAGGTTCAACGGTTATCAGCTGAGTTACATCAGTCTGTTATAGAGTCAGTGCAAGAAGAAGTTGAAGTTGCTGCAGAGGAATTGCTGTCAGAGGATGCGGCATCGTTAAATGTAATTGATGGTGAAATCGATATCGTCGAAGAAGCATCAGAAATAAGTTTATCCTTGGAGGAACTTGAATCTAAGGAAGAAGAACAGACGGAACCCGCTAATGCAGCACCTGAAAACGTAGCTAATATAGCCGAAAATGAAATTGAAGAGATTACAGTAGAAGCTGTTAAAGACGTAGAGACAGAAAGCATAAAGGAATATTCAACAGCTATTCATTTGGAGGTTGAAGAGCCGAAGCTGAAATTAGGCGAGGACGATTTTGCTAGCACATTGAGCAATGACGACGATGAAATGCAAGTTGTGTTCGTTGGAGAAGGCTTGGAGCTATTAGATGAACTGACAAGCAATCTACAACAATGGATCTCTGACCTAGATAACTTCAGTTATCAGGAGAGCTGTCTACACATATTACATACACTGAAGGGGAGCTCCCAAATTGTGGAGCTGGGCGCCTTTAGTGATGTTACGCATGCGATTGAGACACGCCTCGAAAACATTGTGAAGAGCGATGATGATAAAAACTCAGCGCTCTTTCAGCAAATACAGTTAGTGATAGATGCATTGCTTGTAGGATTGCAATCAGACGATTCGGCAGTAAGGGAAGATGCTTATTTCTATTCGTTACTAGAGCAACTAGATGCGATTGATACAAAAAAATTAAATGCGGACGGAGCCGCTAAAGACAGAAAAGTAAAAACTGAAACAACGCAGGAATTACCCGTAACCCCAATTACTCCAGCGAAAGAAAACGCAATTGTTTTACCCTTCGAAGTACCCGATAAGACGACTAAGGGAAAAGCGAAAATAGCTGCAAAAGCTAGTGTAACTGACAAAACAGTTAAAATTTCAGATGCGTTACTCGATAGGCTGATATCTGATGTGGGTGAGGTTAATGTATTGCTTGGACAAATCACACAAAAGAATAAAGAGCGGCAAACTCAGCTAAGCGAACTAGATTTAACCATTGACCGTTTACGAAAACAGCTACGAAAGCTTGAAATTGAGACTGAAGCACAAGTGCTGTTCAAGTTAGATAAGTCTGAAGAAGAGTCAGGCTTTGATCCGTTAGAACTTGATAGATACTCGGAAATACAACATTTATCACGTTCATTGTTAGAGAGTATTTCTGATTTAGGGGATATTAAACAAAATTTATTGCAGACTGATGAGGCAATAGAAGAGCTATTGCGCGGTCAAAATTTGTTAACAGATGTGCTAATGGAAGATTTGCTACGAACTCGTATGATTTCTTTCTCTAAGTATTCTCCTAGGTTTGAGCGCCTTATTAGGCAGGTAAGCTTGGATCTTGGGAAACCTACAAATTTAGTTGTGGAAGGCGGTGAGGTTGAAATTGACAGCTCAATTTTGGCTATTCTACAAACATCGATAGAGCATATGCTAAGAAACTCTCTAGCACATGGCATAGAAACAACAGAAAAGAGGGTTGAACACTCCAAAGATAAAACGGCGAAAATAACCATACATTTGACGAGAGAAGGGTCAGAAATTCACTTGTCCATATCTGATGATGGGCATGGGGTAGATTTAGGCAAAGTAAAGAAAAAAGCAAATACATTGGGCTGGATGGATAAGGATAGATCTTATAGCGACGAAGAGTTACTTCAGTTTATTTTAAGGCCAGGGTTTACCACAGCAACCGATGTGTCAAAGTTATCTGGCAGGGGAATTGGCATGGATGTTGTAAGCGAAGACGTGCATAGTATTGGTGGTGTACTTAGCATCGCAAACGATCCAGGTAAGGGCGTTTCATTTCACCTAGTGTTCCCCTATACCATGGCGATTAACCTCGCTTTAATGGTTAAAGCAAAGCAAGAACTTTATGCTATACCAAACAATTTCATCGCGAATATTATTCGGGTTGAAAAGACTGTGGTTATGGACGTGATGAAACAGAAGATTCCGATCTTACGTTACGAAGGGAAAGGCTACCCAATAAGTGACTTAGCCAGTTTGATTGGTCATGAAAAAGGGGATTACTTAGAAAGTAGCAGTAAATTATTTAACGTTATTTTGGTTGAATCGCGTCAACAACGTTACGCAATATTAGTAGACCAAATTATAGGCAATAAAGAGGTTGTGGTTAAACCACTTGGTGTTCATATGTCGATGATACCTTGGCTATCCGGTTCAACTGTAACCAATGATGGTGATATTGTTATGATTTTAGATTTGCCTGCATTAGCTTTACTCGGGGCACCAAATGCTACTGTGATAAAAGAGCAGTTGCAAATTAAGAAAGAAGAAATTGAAAAACCGATTGTCATGGTGGTGGATGATTCCATTACCTTTAGAAAGGTGGCAACGAGGTTATTAGAGCGACAAGGCTATGAAGTTGTAGCTGTGCACGATGGGATAGAAGCCATCGAGAAACTGGGTAGCGTAACGCCAGACTTATTCTTACTCGACGTCGAAATGCCACGCATGGATGGTTTTGAGCTGTCTAGACATATTAGAAGTACAGAAGAGATTGCAGATAAACCCATTGTGATGGTGACATCAAGAACGGGGCAAAAACATAGAGATTATTCCAAAAAATTGGGCGTGAATGAACACTTTGGTAAGCCGTTCGATAAAAATGAATTATTAAGAAGTATTAATAGGCTAGTTGAGGGTCAAGATGCCGGAAGTTAAACAAGTCAGGTCGGTTATGCTTCCTTTAAAGGATGCGACATTGCTTTTGCCTCACTCAGCACTCGCAGAAATTGTTCCTGAAAGGGAGATAACAGGTTTAAAGAATTCGGCAAAATGGGTCGCTGGCACCGTGAGCTGGAATAATGGAACGATACCTTTAGTGCTAATGGAGCAAGCATTAGGGCTTGAAAACTCAAAGGTAACGTCAAAGCATAGACTTATTATCGTACGTTGCTTAGGAGAGGCCCATGGATACAGATATTTAGCGATTAGGACTACAGGCGTACCGAAGTTGATTCAAGCAAGCGATGAGAGTGTAAAGATTGAAAAGAAGAATGAGTTGAAATCGGAGTTCGTCTCATTTAGTTGTGATGTTAATGGACAGCTTGCCTTTATCCCCAATATGGAAAAAATTGAAGCGAAAGTTGTAAGTTAACAAACGATTGTTATCAGGGGCTGGTTAGTCTGTTTTGTACCGCCTTATATTTTTCAGCTGTTTTTCGAGCAACATCTGTACTCAAAGTAGGGCCTGGAGAGGTTTTGTCCCAATCGAGAGTTTCTAGGTAATCACGAACAATTTGCTTGTCAAAACTTGCGGGGCTTGTGCCTACTTGATAAGCACTAGCATCCCAAAAACGTGATGAATCTGGTGTTAAAACCTCATCAATCAGGTGCAGAGTACCTTCGTCGTCTAAGCCATACTCAAATTTTGTGTCCGCAATAATAATGCCCCGCTGTAAGGCAAATTCAGCTGCTGTGTTGTAAAGCAATAGGCTTATATCGCGCACTTGTTCAGCTAAATCTTTCCCTAATAGCCCGACTGTTTCTTCAAACGAAATATTCTCATCGTGGTCACCAACAGCGGCTTTTGTTGAAGGGGTGTAGATTGCAGCAGGTAACTTTGAAGCCTGTTGGAGATTGGTAGCTAATTCAATGCCGGAAACCTGGCCAGACTTTTGGTAGTCTTTCCAGCCAGAGCCAATTAAGTAACCACGTACAATCGCTTCGATAGGCAAAGGTTTAAGTTTTTTAACAACAATACCCCTTTTCTCAAGGCGCTCACAATCTTCCGTGCTATCTAAAACATCTTGTAGGCCCAAAGTTGATACTTGATTAGGAATTAAATGGGAGAGTTTATTAAACCAAAACTCAGATACTTCATTTAAAACGACACCCTTACCTGGTATTGGGTCAGGTAATACAACGTCGAAAGCTGACAGTCGATCAGTGGTGACAATCAACATATGCTTATCATCAATATCGTAAATATCACGCACCTTACCTTTGTGAAGTAAGGGAAGCGATGAGATGTTAGCATTGAGCAATGAAATAGGAGCAGTCATTATTTTCTTCTTTATTAAAAAGGGGCAATGATGTAAGTTTGTCAGCTATTTTGCAAGTAAAAGGTACAAATTGATGGGAATGGCAGGAAAGATTCTAGGTGGCGCGTTTGGTTATATGCTATTCGGATTTTTTGGCGCGCTAATTGGAATTTATATTGGACATAAATTCGATTCGGGATTAGCGCAAAATCCATTTGACCCAGAGCGACAGCAGCGCGTTAGGAAAGTATTTTTTAGTACAACCTTCTCGGTTATGGGACATTTGGCCAAAGCCGATGGCAAAGTTTCTGAAGAAGAAATTAGCATGGCCAAAGCCGTGATGGAGCGTATGGAATTATCCGCTGATATGCGTAAAGAAGCGATTGCGGAATTCAATAAAGGCAAACAAAAAGGTTTTGATTTAGATGCAGTTCTAACTGAATTTAAACAAGAATGCCAAAGAAACAAAAACCTAGTCCGCATGTTTATTGAGGTGCAACTCCAAGCCGCCTATGCAGATGGTACGCTGCACCTTGCAGAGGACGAAATTTTATTACACATTTGTAATAGATTGGGCATCCCGAATTTTGCGTATGAGCAATTAAAAAGAATGATGGGGGCGGGACAAAGCCGGAGCCAACATCAAAAAACGGGAGCCACTCTTCCAGAGGCGTATGGAATACTAGGTGTAAGTGACAGCGTCAGTGATGCGGATGTTAAAAGAGCGTATCGACGTTTAATAAGTCAGCACCACCCAGATAAATTGGTCTCAAAGGGCTTACCTGAAGAGATGATGCAGATTGCAAAAGAAAAAACACAACAGATAACAGAAGCTTACGAAACAATCCGTACTGCTAGAAAAAACTAGTTGTAGTTAGCGCGAAATAATAGAAAACTTATAGGAGTCCGTATGCCATCGTTTGACGTTGTATCAGAAGTAGATAAGCATGAATTGGCCAATGCCGTCGATCAAGCCAACCGTGAGGTTGGGACGCGTTTTGATTTTAAAGGCACTGATGCTAGGTATGAGGCGACTGCTACGGAGGTAACCTTGATAGGGGATTCGACCTTTCAGCTAGGTCAAATGCTCGATATCTTTCGTATCAAACTGTCTAGGCGAGGCGTTGATGTTGATTGCTTAGATGCACAACAGCCGGAGCGTTCAGGGATGAATGAAACACAGAAAGTCTTAATTAAGGAAGGCTTAGAAGGCGATGCGGCAAAGGAAATTGTTAAACTGATTAAAGACAAAAAGATCAAGGTTCAGGCTCAAATACAAAATGGGCAGGTTCGTGTAACGGGCAAAAAGAGAGATGAGCTGCAAGCCACTATGGCCGTATTAAAAAGTGAAAAGCTTGGCGCACCGCTGCAGTTTAAGAATTTCCGAGACTAAGCCTTTTTAGATTTTAAAATTCTTTTCACTTGATGGTCGAAACCGAGCTCAAAAATTAAATCAGCTCGCTGTGGCAAATCATCAAGTTGAAAGCGAGTTAGGCGTTCGTAGTGGTCTATAAAGCGCTGTAGCTTCTTGTTTGTGGTCATTAAGTGCCGTTCTTTTTTACCTTGTTTAATGAGTTTGTCTTCTTGCAGGCCGCGCCACTTTATAATGCTATCGAAACTCGGAATCTTTAAAAAGAGCAGACAATCAATTAAATCGAATAGTTTTTTATAGTCTGCCTTTAAGTATTCGTTAACGGCACTTCGCCAGACGCACTCCCTATCTTCATTTTCTTCAAGCAAATTAACGGCCGTTTTAATGTCGATGTCTTTTTGTGGGTGGGCACCAACGCACCATCCCTCGAATAATAAGATGTCAATTTTACCTTGGACATTTGGCCAAGCATCTTTGGGCTGGCGTTCATCCTTTCCCTTGTCGAATACAGGGTAAGCGAACAACGCACCTTCTTTAAGAGATTTGCACCGCTTAATTATTTGTATGCCTAGTTGTGTATCGTGTGTGCCTGGTACACCACGGGTTTTAAACAGCGGGTGAAGGTCTATTGCCATTTGCCCGCGCTGTTGCCGTGTTTTATAAATATCATCAATTGAGAGAATGGCCACGTTTAAGCCGAATCCTTTTCGAAGGGTATAACTCAATAGCTCAGAGAGAGTAGATTTCCCGCTCCCTTGCGCGCCATTTATACCAACAACAAGCGTATCGTTTAAATGATGATGTTTGGTGTGTAGCCTGCGAGCGAGTGGGACATAAAGCGAACTTAAATAGGGCGTCAAACCCTCAGCAATAGCAAGCTTTTTGCAAATAGTTGTAAATTCAGAGGATAGTTTGTCGGCCAAGTTAAAGTTTTCTTGGATCGTGTCTGCCGTTTGTTTGTAAGGCCAGAGTTGCATTAAACTCAACTAAATTAAGCTGAAGCCTAGTCCAATTAAGCCACCAAATACGCCCCCCCAGATAACAAGCCAGCCTAAGTGTTTTTGAATCATGCCTTGGATAATTTGCTTAACTAGCTCGGGTGTTAATTCATCTAATCTCTTTGAAACGATATCTTCAATGTTGTTAACTAGGTCACCGCTAATTTGGCGCGCGTTAATGCCTTCGTGGATGGCCTCTGTAAAAGCTTTACTGGTTGCCATTTCGGCTAGTGTGCGTCGAATTTTAAGGGAGAACGGTTCCTTTAAAGGTTCAAGTGCATCTGTTCCACCGACCAGAGCAAGCATACTGCCAAAAGAGGATTCTGAAATCGCCTCGATCAAGTGTTGAAATAGCGTGTCGTAGTCAATCCGATCAAGTAAGGGCTCAACATTGAAAAGTTGTTGAGCCGAGTCTTCTTCCTGATGGAGGAAGCGTTCGATGTTTTCCTGTGTAAAAAACTGCTCCATAATCAGGCGTTTGATGCTGCGCTTAAACTCTTCAAAGTGCGCAGGGATAACGCCTGACCCATAGAGGAGCGGGACTTTTTCAAACAACATGTGGATAGCCAGCCAGTTGGTAATGGCGCCAGAAAGAGAAAACACGCCGATGGTCGTTATGTTTTCGCTATAGATTGGCGAATAGATGCTGCCAATAATAATAAAAATAGCAACTAGGTTAGTGATAGAGCTTTTGTTAAGCACGTTAAAGAATCCTTATGGTGAAGATAAAAAGTAAAAGTTTATTGCCCATCTTTAGCTAAACAAATAACGCCCACCACTGGCGACAGCGATGATAGAAAGCCCTAGCAGTAAATTGACGCCAATGAGTAGCCTGGCTTGCGCCAGAAAATGAGCGGCATTACTCCAGTCCGCTTGTTCTACGGCCGCTGATAAACGACGAGCTGGCCAGAAGAAAACGTAAATAAAGATTAGTGTCATGATGATTCCAACGCTAGTCATAATATGAATATGTCCAGCGACGAGCTCGAAGCCACCAAACTTGTTATAAACGAGCCAAAAGCCAGTTCCCAAGAGCATCACTACGCAGGCCCAAACCCAAGGAAAGAACTTAGAAAATACGTTTGACCATAGAGCAAGCCTCTCTGGTGGTTCAAGCTGCATAGCGGCAATGGGCCGCAAAACCATATAAGCGAAGAACATACCGCCGACCCAAATAGCAGCGGAGAGTACGTGTAAACTAAAGGCAACTGGAATCATAGTAAAAGTGTGTTTGGTTATTGGTTGAGCATGTAGGCATCATGGTGCATCAGACAAATAAAAAAATCTAGTTTTCCATTAACTGGGACCTCAGCATAACTACTACGCTTGACAATACAGCGATTAAAAATCGGCTCAAAATGCTCATTTACACATCTAAACTGTACTTTTCGCCAATTTTTACCTCGCCTAAAGTGCCTACTTTTGGTGTCTTGCCTACGCCCCGCTACGTTATGCAGAGGCCTCAACTAAAGGTTTAACAACGCGCGATGACATTGCGATACAAGCAGGTGAAAAAAAGTGCAATTTCGGTTAACCTTTAGCTTTTAAAATCGGCGATTAAACATGAAAGAACCTTTGATAGCACCCTCCATCCTATCGGCAGACTTTGCCCGTTTAGGCGAAGAGGTCGATAACGTATTAAAAGCCGGTGCAGATGTCGTTCACTTTGATGCGATGGACAATCATTACGTGCCCAATTTAACGATAGGTCCAATGGTCTGCGATGCATTGCGTAATCATGGTGTGACAGCACCAATCGATGTTCATTTAATGGTTGAGCCAGTGGATAGAGTCATCCCTGATTTTGCCAAGGCCGGTGCGAGCTATATTACTTTTCACCCAGAAGCCTCGGCACACGTTGATCGAAGTCTAGGCTTAATTAAAGAGTCAGGCTGTAAGTCGGGCTTGGTATTTAACCCTGCAACGCCGTTATGCTTGCTCGAGCATGTAATGGACAAAATCGATATCATTTTATTGATGTCTGTTAACCCAGGTTTTGGCGGGCAAAGTTTTATACCAGCCAGTCTGAATAAGTTGCGTCAGGCACGCGAGCGAATTGATGCCAGCGGTTACGATATTAGATTAGAGATTGATGGTGGAGTGAAAATAGACAATATAGGTGAAATTGCCGCCGCAGGTGCAGATATGTTTGTCGCAGGCTCCGCTATTTTTAATACCGACGATTACGCAAAAACCATCTCAGCGATGCGCGAGCAGATAGCCGCGGCGACGTCATAAAGTTTGGTGGAAGCTCTAGGCAAAAAATGCCAAGTAAAATTATTGGCTTTTGATCTCGACGGCACACTCGTCGATAGCGTTCCCGATTTGGCGTGGGCTATTGATGCGATGCTGCAAGAGCTGCACTTGCCTACACACGGTCAGGCGCAAGTGCGCAAATGGATAGGCAGTGGTGCGCGCGAATTGGTTAAAAGGGCGTTATTAAATGGCGCAAAAGGTGAGCCAGAATCGGCAGTATTCAAACAAGCCTATGCGTTATTTTTAAAGCACTACGCGACCCACCTAAGTCATAAGAGCGTGGCGTATAACGGCGTTTTAGAGACGTTGAAAGAACTGAAGGCCTCTGGGCTTGCGCTGGCCTGTATTACCAATAAGCCAACCCAGTTCACCCAGCCATTATTAGAGCAATTAGAGCTCGCTGAGTTTTTTGATTGTGTGGTGTGTGGGGATACCTATCAACATAGAAAGCCACACCCCATGCCTTTACTCGAGGTGGCAAAGTTTTTTAATGTTCAAGCAAATGAATCCATCATGGTTGGGGATTCGTTGAATGATATAGAGGCAGCACACGCGGCGGGTTTTTACTCGGTTTGTGTTGATTACGGGTATCATGGCGAGCACAATGTCCACGAGATGGTAGCAGACGTAGTAATAAGTGATTTTTCACGATTGAGTAACCTGCTGCAACACGCAGCATAATAAAGTATTAAACAGGTGTTTTTAATGGGAAAGCGATGGCAAAAGTAAGTTTTGTATAACAGTCAGTATGGCTGTTAAATCATCGCGCCCCATAAGAATAATTAAGAGAAAGATATGACACCTGAACAATTTCAGCAGTACGCAGACCAGGACTATAACAAAATACCCCTGATGAAAACCATCCTCGCCGATATGGAAACGCCGCTTAGCGCGTATACCAAATTGGCCGACGGGCCCTATAGCTATTTATTCGAGTCCGTACAGGGCGGCGAAAATTGGGGTCGCTACTCAATCATCGGCCTTCCTTGTAGCACGGTTATAAAAGTTAAAGACGGCGAAATAAGCCTCGAACAAGATGGCGAGTTGATTGAGGCGATAAAGCACGATGACCCACTCGATTGGTTGCGCGATTACGCGACACAATTTAAAACACCCCAAGTAGCTGGAATGCCTCGTTTTACGGGCGGCTTAGTCGGCTACTTCGGGTATGAAATAATTCATACGATTGAACCTAATGTTCTTTTAGGGCGGCCTAAAGGCAAAAAACCTGACCCGCTCGGCTCGCCCGATATTTTGATGATGGTGTCAGAGAATGTACTGGTTTTCGATAATGTTAGTAATCAGATGATGATTATTACGCACGTAGATCCCGGGCAAGCTGATGCGTATCAAAATGGACTGGCTTATATCGATAGCCTAATAAAGCTGTTGGCGGAAACGAGTGCCAGCCAATCTACAAGTAAGTCGAGCGCGGGCAGTGTACAAGAAAAAGATTTTGTTTCGGGTTTTACCAAAGAGGGTTTTCAGCAAGCGGTCAAAAAAGTGAAAGGCTATATTGTTGAAGGCGATGTGATGCAGGTGGTCTTGTCTCAGCGCATGACAATTCCGTACGAAGAACCTGCAATTGATTTATATCGCGCCTTGCGTTGTTTGAACCCATCGCCTTATATGTACCATCTCAATATAGGTGATGCGTACGTGGTCGGCTCGTCACCCGAAATTTTAACGCGTTTGGAAGATGGCGAAGTGACTGTGCGACCGATTGCAGGTACACGGCCACGCGGTGAAACACGCGCGCAAGACGAAGCACTTGAAAAAGAATTGCTGGCAGACCCCAAAGAATGCGCCGAGCATTTGATGCTCATTGATTTAGGCCGAAATGACGTTGGCCGGGTGGCAGAAACAGCGAGTGTTGAGCTGACCGATAAAATGATCATTGAGCGTTATTCCCATGTAATGCACATCGTGTCCAATGTTACTGGCAAGCTGAAGCCGGGTTTGGATGCAATTGACGTGGTTGAAGCGACGTTTCCAGCGGGCACCGTTAGCGGTGCTCCAAAGATTCGCGCGATGCAAATTATTGATGAATTAGAACCGGTTAAGCGCGGTATTTATTCCGGCGCGGTGGGGTATATTTCATGGTCTGGAAATCTAGATACCGCCATCGCAATCCGCACCGCGGTTATTAAAGGCGGCCAGTTAAATATTCAAGCAGGCGCAGGCATCGTCTACGATTCTGTGCCAGAAAATGAATGGGCGGAAACGATGAATAAAGGCCGTGCAATTTTTAAGGCGGTAGAAATGGTTCAAAACGGGTTTCAGCAGAATCAGCAAGCTGGAGGGCAGACTAATGGATAAGTGCAAATTAGTCATGATAGATAACTACGATTCGTTCACCTATAACCTGGTGCAATATTTAGCGGAATTGGGTGCGGATGTGCAGGTGGTGAGAAATGACCAAGCCGGCGTGCAAGATGTCATCGATATGCAAGCCGATAAAATCGTAATCTCTCCCGGTCCGTGTACGCCAGATCAGGCTGGAATATCGCTCGAGCTGATTGAGAAGCTGGCGGGGAAAACTCCCATATTGGGTGTATGTCTTGGCCATCAAAGTCTAGCGCAGGTGTTTGGTGGTCGTATAGTGCACGCTAAGAAAATCATGCACGGCAAAACATCGGATATTTATCACAATAAGACAGGTGTTTTTGCGGGGCTAAAAAGCCCGTATAAGGCGACGCGCTACCATTCTCTAGTTGTAGAGCAAGCATCACTGCCGGACTGCTTAGAGGTTACCGCGTGGACGCAGGCAGAGTCAGGTGAAATTGATGAGATTATGGGCTTGAAGCATAAAGACTTGATGGTAGAGGGCGTTCAATTTCACCCCGAGTCTATTCTTACTGAACATGGGCACGACTTACTACAAAACTTTTTAAACGGAGAGTCTGCGTGAATATACAGCAAGCCATTGGTGCGGCAATTAATCGCCAAGATTTATCGACCGAACAAATGACGGATATCATGCGCCAATTGATGTCGGGTCAGTTAAGCGAAGCTCAAATTGGTGGCTTCTTAGTCGCTTTAAGAATGAAAGGCGAAGTGCTGGATGAAATAGAAGGGGCTGCCATCGTCATGCGCGAGCTAGCCGCCAAGGTGAATGTCTCAGGTGACTATTTGGTCGATACCTGTGGCACGGGTGGCGATAGTTCAGACTTATTCAATGTATCAACGGCCAGCGCTTTTGTCGCGGCTGCTGCCGGCGCGCAAGTTGCAAAACATGGTAACCGCTCAGTTTCAAGCTCAACGGGAAGCGCGGACGTTCTAGAGGCCGCAGGCATTCGTTTGGACTTATCACCCGAACAAGTGGCTCAATGTGTGAACAAAACAGGTATTGGCTTTATGTTTGCCCCTGCACACCACAGCGCGATGAAACACGCCATTGGGCCGCGTAAAGAGCTCGCACAGCGCACCCTGTTCAATATGTTAGGCCCGATGACTAACCCCGCGGGCGTGAAAAAACAGGTGATTGGCGTGTTTGATAAGGCGCTCTGCAAACCCATCGCCGAGGTGTTAGGGCGTTTGGGCAGTGAGCACGTATTGGTCGTTCATTCAGAAGACGGGCTCGATGAAATTAGCTTGGCGGCACCGACGCATATCACCGAGCTTGAAAAGGGTCAGGTGACAGAGCGCGTGATAAAGCCAGAAGAGCTTGGGGTTGAAACCCAAAGCTTAAGCGGCTTAACGGTGCAGACGGTTGAGGAGTCATTGGATCTGATTTCTGATGCGCTTGGAGAACAAACAACCGGTGAAGGTAAAAAAGCCGCTGATTTGATCGCTCTAAATGCAGGCGCCGCTATTTACGTATCAGGCATCTGTGCTAGCTTAAAAGAGGGCGTGGCGGTGGCTAAAGAAAACATTAGCTCGGGTGCTGCGGCAGAAAAAATGCAAGCACTCAAAGCGATAAGCCAAGGGTTTTAAAATGTCACCACCCGACGTGCTAAAAAAGATTCTCGCTAGAAAGGCCGAAGAAATTGAAGAGCGGATGCAACACGTGCCGCTAGATCAACTCAAATCGCAAGTGGCGCAGGCCTCACCCGTGCGTGGTTTCGTAAAGGCTATTCAACAGACTGTTGCAAACGGTCAATCGGCGGTTATTGCCGAGGTTAAAAAAGCGTCGCCAAGTAAAGGCTTGCTTAGGGAGAATTTTATCCCTGCAGATATTGCACAGAGTTATCAAGCGGGCGGCGCGACGTGTTTATCGGTGTTAACGGATAAAGACTTCTTCCAAGGTTCTGAAGAATATTTGCTGCAAGCCCGAGGCGCGTGCGAGCTGCCCGTATTGCGCAAAGATTTTACAGTTCACCCTTACCAAGTATACGAAGCGCGGTGTTTAGGCGCGGACTGCATTCTACTGATTGTTGCGGCCTTAGGTGATGAACAGCTCTCTAGCCTGCACCAGCTGGCAACTGAACTTGGCATGGATGTATTGGTAGAAGTGCACAACGCAGATGAGCTAGAAAGAGCCTTGCGCTTGAATTTAACCTTAGTTGGCATCAACAATCGAAACTTACGTACGTTTGAAACCTCGCTGCAAACAACGACCGATTTGCTAGATAAAATCCCTGAAGGTGTCGTCGTTGTTAGCGAAAGCGGCCTACAAAGCACAGATGATATTGCCTTTATGCGTCAGCATAATGTGCACGTATTTTTAATTGGAGAAGCGTTTATGCGTCAGGATGACCCAGGTAGCGGCCTAAAGACAATGATGGCTTAAAGCTCTGCTTTTATAACAATAGTCTTACCGGAAGCGCTGATTGCGCCTTCCTCATCCATCACTTTTAAAACACGCCCCACCATTTCGCGCGAGCAACCCACCATGCGGCCTATATCTTGGCGTGTAACGCAAATTTGCATACCCTCTGAGTGGGTCATCGCTTCGGGTTCTTGGCTCAACTCAATCAGCGTGCGGGCACAATCCGCCCTGTTGCATCAAGAAACGCGAGGTGCCCCGCTTTACGGCTGGTTTGCAATAAACGTTTAGATAAATGCTTGCCCAAGGCCATTAAAATTTTTTGGGTCTCGTTTTTTAATTCATTTGCAAGAAGCTCTTTCAGGCGAGCGTAGCGTATACCCACGAGTTGGCAAAGCATACGCGCTTGTACGTATACAGAGTTTTTTCTTTTCGACTGACGGGTTCAAAAGAACCAACATCGCCAATAAAATCGCCGCAGCTTAGGTTGGCAAGAATAAATTCATGCCCATCTAGCTCGTCAATGCGAACATAGGCAGAGCCTTCGATAAAATAATAAAGAATATCGGCGTCATCACCCAGATCAATAATAATTGGCCTTGTTTGGGTATTCGTGTTTTTGACAAAAACTGATGAAGCGCGTGAACGTTTCATCCGACATGCCAGAGAAATTGGGTAAAGGTCTGTTTCTGCTCATAATTCATTAAGTCTAGCAGAGATTAAGGGAAATAATGTGCTGTATAGATTGCCGAAGAAGACGGTGGCTATGTTATTCTTCGGCATCATATTTATGCCTAGGAAAAGAAAATGAAAGTTCGAATAAAGTGGGTGGAAAACGCCATGTTTTTAGGAATATCGGGCAGTGGTCACAGCGTCATTATGGACGGGCCACCCGAAAGTGGCGGTGAAAACCTAGGTCTTCGCCCGATGGAAATGTTGCTAACCGGTATGGGCGGCTGTACGGCCTTTGACGTAAAAATGATATTGGACAAAGCGCGTCAAAATGTAACCGACTGCGTAGCCGAAATTGAAGCCGAACGCGCCGATGCGGTGCCCGCTGTATTCACTAAAATACACGTGCATTTTATTATCACCGGCAAAGGTTTGTCGGACAAAGCCGTAGCGCGCGCGGTATCACTCTCGGCCGAAAAGTATTGCTCGGCTTCTATTATGTTGAGCAAATCGGTCGACATCAGCCACGATTACGAAATCATCAATATCGACGATTAATGAAAAGACCCCATCCAACTATAGGATTGCGGCACGTTGCGTTAAATGTGCAAAATTTGGCAGCGGCCGAACACTTTTACGTAGAGCTTATGGGCATGCAGGTTGAATGGCGGCCAGACGCTGATAATGTATACCTAACCTCAGGCAACGATAATTTAGCGTTGCATGGTGTAAAGGGTGATGAGGCAGGGTTACAAAAACTAGACCATATCGGTTTTTTTCTTGATAAAGAAGACGATGTGGAAGAGTGGTTTGTATTCTTAAAACATCACGGTATTAAAATGAAAACCCAGCCGAGAAAGCACCGAGATGGGGCGAAGAGTTTTTATTGTTTAGATCCAGAAGGAGTGGTGGTGCAGGTTATTTTTCATCCGCCGGTTGTGGGGGGTATAGGGGGCTAACGCTAACTCATTTTTCTATGACGCGGACGTCGATTGCTAGCTTACCTTGTGGCCTAACTAGCACTGAATACTCAACTTTAGTTCCGGTTTGCATTGCAGACACATCCTCTTTTTTGATTTGTGAGCGGTAAACAAGGAGATTCTCCTCCGTCGCATCGCTTATAAATCCGAACTTCTTTTTATCATCGTACCAGACGACTTCTCCACTCTGCATGGACGAAATATTTTCTCTGTTAATGTACTCGCGGATGGCCTTTGTTGCCTGAAAAAATGATATTTCAAAAAACTCTCTATCTTGGCGAATACGATAGCTAGCTAGCACTTGAAAAATATCGGCTTCCGCAGCTGAAGCGTTTCGTACTCGATAAACGGCTCGCGCTGATAAAGGATGTAATATTCCAGTAGCGGAGTTAATCTCCTTAACTCGTTGTGAAACAGAT
>LWTN01000235.1 GCA_002101225.1 Cycloclasticus sp. symbiont of Poecilosclerida sp. M
GTGAGTAATGTTTCTATTTCAGACCATTCCAACAAGGCTTCTGTGTCATCAAGACTATGAAGAATAGGGTGCTCTAAGTCAGCGGTTGAAAAGAAGAGGTTGGATTGTGTTGAGAATGATTTTTGCAGATGCATTATAACAAAATTTATACGTATTTTTTGGGTTATGCTGAGGTCTCATTAAAGTGATGTGCTTTAATAATCTAAGACCAATGCGCAATGAATCAATACGTTTAAACTTGCAAGTTTTAATTCAAAAATGTAAGACTTATTACATAATTTAAATCATAAATAGGAGTGGGAATGGCAGTTGTTGAAATCATTAAGGAAGGCCCAATTGCGCAATTGGTTTTAAATAGACCAGAAAAACTGAATGTGCTGAACGTAGATATGCCTGCGGAGTTAAAAAAGTGCACAGAAGAGTTAAAAAATGTCGATGACATTCGGTGCGTTATCGTAAAGGGTGCTGGCGATCACTTTATGGCTGGAGGTGATATTGATTACTTTAAATCGCTTGCCGATGCTTACGCTAAAGAAGGTGAGCCTGCACTGCCTGATGATTTGTTTGACATATTACATGGGGCGATACTCAACATCACCCATATGAATAAGCCCGTTATAGCCAGCGTTCAGGGCGCTGTCGCGGGCTTTGGCTTAAGTTTAATGCTCTCGTGTGACGTGGTGATTGCGGCAGACAACGCAGTACTGTCGGCTGCCTATTGTAAGATTGGTTTAACGCCCGATGGAGGCGTGACTTACTCCTTACCGCGTGCAGTGGGACAAAAAAAGGCCATGGAGTTGCTGTTAACCGGGCAGAGATTTACTGCAGAGCAGGGTGAACAGTGGGGCATGATTAATCAAGTTGTGCCAGCAGATTTACTGCACGCTAAAACATTAGAGCTTGCAACACAGTTGAGTGACGGGCCATCTGATGTTTTAGCGCGCACGAAAAAGTTATTGAATCAATCGTCCGATGTAAGCCTTAATGCTCGATTGGATGATGAAGCTGATAATTTTTACAGCAGCATGCAGAGGGCAGATTTTTACGAGGGTGTCACCTCATTTTGCGAAAAACGCCCTGCTAAATTTAATAAGCCCTAGAAGAATCTTATATGAGCTTTAATATCGCTGTAGTTGGCCTTGGCTATGTTGGCCTACCTTTAGCTGTTGAACTGGGTAAGCGGTATCCGACGGTTGGTTTTGATACCCATAAAGAGCGTGTGGCGTCATTAGCTGAAGGTAATGATGTGACCTTAGAAATAACGTCAGCAGAACTAGCGACTTCTAAGGGTTTAACTTTCACGGCCAGTCCGGCCGATATTGCTAGTTCTAACATCTATATTGTCACTGTTCCAACTCCTATCGATAAGCAGAACAAGCCAGATTTGACTCCGATTAGAGAAGCTACAAAAATGGTGGCAACCGCGTTAAATAAGGGCGATATCGTCATTTATGAATCGACCGTTTATCCGGGGGCAACGGAGGAGGTATGTGTCCCCCTGTTGGAGCAACTATCGAGGTTGGAATTTAACAAAGACTTCTTCTGCGGTTACAGTCCAGAGCGTATTAATCCGGGCGATAAAGAGCATCGTTTAACGACGATTATCAAAGTCACATCAGGTTCGACGCCTGAAATTGCTGAAACGATAGACGCGTTATATCGTGAAATTATTCCAGCAGGAACGCATAAGGTGAGCAGTATCCGTGTGGCGGAAGCCGCCAAAGTGATTGAGAACATACAGCGTGACACGAATATTGCGTTGGTCAACGAGTTGGCGCTAATTTTCAATCGTATCGGCATCGATACAGAAGAAGTGTTGGAAGCGGCGGGTAGTAAGTGGAATTTTTTACCGTTTAGACCCGGCCTAGTGGGCGGGCACTGTATTGGTGTGGATCCGTACTATTTGAGTCATAAAGCGCAAGCTTTGGGGTATAACCCGCAACTCATCGCAGCGGCGCGCCATATAAATGACAACATGGGTTCTTTTGTTGTAGCTGAAGTGGTGAAATTGATGGCGCAAAAGAAAATTGCCATTTCAGGCTCGAATATTTTAATGATGGGTTTATCGTTTAAAGAAAACTGCCCGGACTTACGCAATACACGCGTGGTCGAAATGGTTGAAGAATTGCAAGAGTTTCACGCAAACATTGATGTGTTTGACCCTTGGGTTGACCCAGAAAACGTACGCAAGAGTTATCAATTAGAGCTCATCAAAGAACCGAAAAAAAATCACTATGACGCGATTATTATTGCTGTGTCTCACCAGCAATTTAACGCGCTAGGTGCTAATGGTATTAAAGCGTTTGGCAAAGAGCAATACGTGTTGTACGACATCAAATATTTGCTAAAAGACAGTGAGGTCGATGGCCGTTTGTAGCCCGATCTAGACTAGTCTTTTTGGTGGTCTAGCGCCTCGCAAATTTTATCGCTACTCTCCTTTAGTTGTTCTTCTAAATCGGCGTGTTGTAGTGCAAATTCAATATTGGCGCGAAGAAAGCCCGCTTTGGATCCGCAGTCGTGACGTACACCGTTAAATTTGAAGGCATTGACGGGTTGCTCAGATAACAACGCGCTAATTGCGTCGGTTAGTTGAATTTCGCCGCCCGCGTCTTTGCCCGTTGTTTCCAATAACTGAAGAATTCGAGGCGTTAAAATATAGCGTCCAACAACGGCTAAATTAGAGGGCGCATCAGCAGGCTTCGGTTTTTCAACGATGGCCTGAATAGCAGTGCATTTAGACGCTGCATCATCGACCTCAACAATACCGTATTGATCCGTCTTATCGTGATCCACTTCTTCAACGGCGATAACACTGTTACCCCTTTCTTCAAAGGCTTCAACCATTTGTGCGAGACAGGGCTGGCTATTACCATCAATAAGGTCGTCGGCAAGCAACACGGCAAAGGGCTCGTTACCCACGACCTTTTTTGCGCAATGTACCGCGTGGCCTAAACCCAAAGCTTCACTTTGTCTAATATAAATACAATCAACGTGCGCGGGAATAATTTCTCGTATGGTACGTAGGCGTTCTTCTTTTTGCTTTAATTCCAGTTCGTGTTCAAGCTCGTACGCTTTATCAAAGTGATTAGCGATAGCTTGTTTATTACGACCTGTAATGAAAATCAAGGTATCAATCCCTGCAGCAACAGCTTCTTCAACCGCGTACTGAATTAACGGCTTATCGACTACGGGCAGCATCTCTTTTGGGATAGACTTGGTCGCGGGTAAAAATCGTGTGCCAAGGCCGCCAACGGGGAAAACTGCTTTTGTTATTTTTTTTGACATATTGTTCGTTAAAACACTGAGTACGCTTTAGTAAAACGAGGGTTAATTGTGTGCAGCAGTTTAGCACTATCATTAGATTTATTAACGAGTATTAGAGCAAATATTGGGCTTTTTAATGCTGCAAACGGTATGATGTTGCAAAATCTAAGCTACGGCTAAGTGTGTCCAAGAATAAAAAACCAAAAATAACAAAAAATGACGATGCGGGTGAAACGCAGGATGGCGTGAGTCTAGAAAAATCAACCGTTCTCGACTTTTTAGTCGAACAAAAGACCCCACAAAATTGGCCTAATTTGGTCGATGGACTCGGTTTAAGGTCAAAAAAATCACATAAAAAGCTAACCCGCATCCTTAAAGGTTTTGAAAGTGCAGGGCAGATAATCGTTAATCGTAAGGGTCAATATTGTGTTACTGATCAAGCGGGCTTAATTACAGGCACGATTATCGGCCACGCAAATGGCTTTGGTTTCTTAAAACGTGATGGCGGTGGCGATGACCTCTTCTTACCACCCAAACAGATGCGGCTTGCGATGGATGGTGATCGTGTGGTTGCGAGCGAAGGTGGGGTTAATCGGCAAGGGAAGGTCGAAGGCCGAATTGTAGAAATTTTAGAAAGAAAGGTGTGCACGGTGGTGGGTCGTTTTTTTGAAAAAATGGGCAGCTTTCACGTAGAGCCTGAAAATAAGCGCATTAACCACAATGTTTTTATTCCTGCCGAGCTGACGCAAGGCGCGAAACAAGGGCAGATTGTCTTAGCGGAAATCACCCATTATCCCAATATACGCATGCAAACCATTGGCAAAGTGGTTGAAATAATGGGCGACCATATGGCGCCGGGTATGGAAATTGACGTTGCCATTCGAGCCCACGATTTACCGCATCAATGGTCGCAAGTTGTGTTGAGCGAAGCGCAGGGTTTTTCAGTAGATGTTCTTGCGCAAGATGTTGAAGGCCGTAAAGACTTACGTAAGTTGCCATTGGTCACCATTGATGGCGCAGATGCTAAAGACTTTGACGATGCGGTTTATTGCAAACCAGATAGTAAAGGTTGGACTTTGTATGTAGCGATTGCAGACGTAGCGCACTATGTACGCCCTAGTTCAGCGCTTGACACAGAAGCAATCGAACGGGGTACCTCGGTATATTTCCCCGGGCAAGTATTGCCGATGTTGCCAGAAGTTTTATCCAATGGTCTGTGCAGCTTAAAGCCAAAAGTGGATCGTTTGTGTATGGTTTGTGAAGTACATATTGACCCGCAAGGCCAGCTGTCCAATGCGCAGTTTTATGAAGCAGTTATGCATTCACACGCACGACTTTTATATGACGAGGTCGGCGGTATTTTGGATGGCTCAGACCAGCAAGCGAAACAAAAACACGCGGCGCTTATCCCACATTTAAAAAATTTACACGACCTTTATGCGGTGCTTAAAAAAGCGAGTGTCAATCGCGGGGCATTAGATTTTGATACTGTTGAAACCCAGTTTGAATTCGACGAAGAAAGAAAAATTAAGGCTATAACGCCGGTTGTTCGTCATGACGCACATAAGTTAATAGAAGTGTGCATGATCGCTGTAAACTCAGCGGCGGCGCGCTTTTTAATTGAACGTAAAATACCTTTGCTATTACGCGTTCACGAAGGCCCCGGCATTGAAAAGCTACTGAAACTCAGAGAATTTCTATCTGAACTAGGGCTGAGTTTGGAGGGTGGGGAAGAGCCCAAGCCAGCCCATTACAAAGCATTAATGGAGAAAGTTAAAGATAGGCCTGATAGTCATCTTATTCAAATGGCCGTATTGCGTTCTATGTCGCAAGCGATATACAGCCCGGAAGAGGAAGGCCACTTTGGCTTAGCGATTGATCGCTATGCACATTTCACATCGCCCATACGGCGTTACCCCGATTTGCTCGTACACCGTGGTTTAAAACACGCGATTAAAGGTTCAAGCGCTAAAAAGTTTAGTTATTCAGCGGGTGATATGGCCGAGCTGGGCGAGCATTGCTCATACAATGAAAGGCGTGCAGATGAAGCAACACGTGATGTAACGAGCTGGTTGAAGTGCGAGTTTATGCTGGATAAAGTTGGCCAAGAATTTAAAGGTGTCGTTTCCTCAGTCACTTCCTTTGGGCTGTTTGTTGAATTAGAAGGTACGTATGTAGAAGGCTTGGTTCATGTGACCGCCTTAGGCGATGACTATTACCAATACGACGCAGCCCAACACCGCTTATTGGGCGAGCGTAGCAGACGGTCATTTCGAATGGGGGATGAACTTAGCGTAGAACTCATCAGTGTAAACCTAGATGAAAAGAAAATAGACCTCGCTTTAACCGGTGCTTCAACACAAAAGCCGTCGCGTAAGAAGCGAACAAAGCACAGCAAGTCCAAAAGAAGATAATGGCAGAGATTCAAACCATCTTTGGTCTTCATGCGGTGCAGGCGCTGCTTGCTAACAGAAGCGAACGCATTTTAACCACGAATGTGGATGCACAGCGCGACGATGATAAGTTAAGAAAACTAATCAACGCGTTGCAACAAGCAGGAGTTGCGGTTCAGCGGGTGGATAAAAAAACCTTAGAAAAACTGGCGGATGGCGGCAATCATCAAGGGCTTGTTGTTACGGTGCGCTTGCCAGAGGAGCAAACCGAAGATGCGCTAAAAAAAGCCGTTAAAGGCTACAAAGGCGACGCGTTTTTTCTCGTGTTAGACCAAGTTACAGATCCGCATAACTTAGGCGCGTGTTTAAGAACGGCGCTCGCAGCGGGTGTGCAGGGCGTTATCGTACCCAAGGACAATGCTTGTCGGTTGACGGCAACGGTTTGTAAAGTGGCCAGTGGCGCAGCCGAAAGTATGCCAATCTACCGCGTAACCAACCTGGTTAGAACGCTTAAGTGGTTAAAAGCCGAAGGTATCTGGTTAACGGGCGCAGCAGGGGGGGCGTCGCTAGATTTGTATACGTCTGAACTTAAAGGTTCTGTGGCGATCGTAATGGGGGCAGAAGGCAAAGGCTTAAGGCAGTTGACCCAGAAACAATGCGATCAGTTGGTTAAAATACCCATGCAGAAAAAGGTAGAAAGTTTGAATGTGTCGGTCGCAGCGGGCATTATTATGTACGAAGTCGTAAGACAACAAAATTCAAATAAACAAAGTTAAAAAAGAGAGATTTAAATGTCAGCCATAACGTATTCACTAAAAAAAATAGACTTATTGGAGTTTAACGAGTATCACGCAAAAATGACCGGGGTGTATGGCAAAAGCATCACACGCCATCAAATTTTATGGCCGTTTATTCTGGCTGCACTTGCGTTGTATATCGTTCTTGTGCAAAAAGACGAGCAACTAGGCGTTCTGTTTTTAATGCTCGCTTTTATTTGGTCGCTTATTATTCCTAGTATTTTAAAAAAACGATTTCATGACCACGTTTCTGGGCTTTACAGTCATAAGCAAATTGCTGATGCAACAGGTAAACGGACGTTGTCTCTATCAACAAAGGGGTTAATCGAGCATAAAGACGAGGGCGAAGACAATGTCATGGCGTGGGGCGATATCAGCAAGTTCGAACAAACAAAATTTCATATCTATTTATATGTCTCAGACGATGCAGCCGTCATTATCCCGAAAGAAGCGATAATCGAAGGCGATTTAGATGCGTTTATAGAACAAACGATTGAGCAGATTAAAAGCAGTGCTGGTTGAGGTTTTCGTATTGTAATCAAGCAATGTAAGTATTGCTTTGAAACAGCAAGCCAAGTAAAATGCCCCGCTAGTCGCGCGTAGCGTGACCCCTTGCTCCACCTTAATAGAAGGGGGGCTTAATTCATAAGGAGTAGACATGAGACATTACGAAGTCGTTTTTTTGGTGCATCCAGACCAAAGCGCGCAAGTACCTGCCATGGTAGAACGTTATTGTGCAATAGTTGAAGAAGGTAAAGGCAAAGTTCACCGCGTTGAAGACTGGGGTAGAAGACAGTTAGCCTATTCAATTAACAAAATCCATAAAGCACATTACACATTGATGAATATTGAGTGTGGGCAAGATGTTCTTGACGAACTTGATAAAGCATTCCGTTTTAATGATGCGGTGCTTAGAAATCTTATTATGCGTCGTGAAGAAGCCGATACCGGCGTTTCTCCATTGATTAAAGAAAAAGAAACTGCAAAGCCAGCTGCTGAAACTAAAGAAGCTCCTAAAGTTGAAGTGAAAGCGGAAAAAGAAGCCGAGCCTGTTGCTGAAAAAGCAGCGGCCGAATAGCAGTTACACACAAATTATTAAGGAATAGATATGGCATTTGATAAAGGTTTTAGACGCCCACGTTACTGCAAATTTACCGCAGAAAACGTTAAAGAAATTGATTACAAAGATTTAGATACATTGAGAGAATACATTTCTGATACGGGAAAGATTATTCCAGGCCGTGTGACAGGTGTTAAAGCGAAGTATCAACGTCAACTGACAGCTGCGGTTAAAAGAGCAAGATTTCTTGCGTTAATTCCGTATTGTGACGCGCACGAACGTTAGAGGAAAAGGTGGTTTGCTGCGCACGGTTGTGGGCAGTTAGCTAAAACGTATGCACGCTTTCGCGTCGTTTATTATGCAAGGTGGCCGTCAAGCCACAGCCGCAATTGTGGCGCTTGCGACGCTGTCGTTTTTAATACCACCGTTAGTTGTTGTAAGTGTTGCCGCTATTTGTTTGGTAACACTAAGAAAAGGGCCTACTGAGGCTTCGCAAGTTTTAATAGGTTCGACCGTTGGTTTGGCCTTGATGGGTTATTTGATTGTAGGCACACCACTGGTTGCAATCAGTTATTTGTTGGTGATGTGGTTGCCGGCGTATATAGCTGCCTTGGTGTTGAGAGAAACAACGAGCTTTAATACGGCTTTAGAGTGTTTAGTACTATTAGGTGTTATAGCGGTTGTGGGTGTTTATGTTTCTGTAGATGACCCGGCTCAGCAATGGTTGGTTAATATACAAGCGGTTGCTGAAAACCTGGGTCAAGAACAAGAGTTACCCATTAGCAAGGTTGAGTTACAAGAGAGTATTCAGTTTTGGTCGAAGTATATGACCGGGCTGGTATTAGCGGGCTCGATAGTAAGTGTGGTGGTTGGTTTAATGCTTGGTCGCTGGTGGCAAGGGTTGTTGTATAACCCAGGCGGATTTAGCGATGAGTTTAGCCAGCTTAGAATGCCACAACGCGATGCCGTGATTTTTGGCATATTGATGTTAGCTGCTTTTTTTCTGGAAGGAGAATTGGCAGAGATTGTTTGGAATATAGATATACAAGCCTTGCTGTTGTTTATAATGGTGGGCGTATCGGTTATTCGAACAATCATTGTAAAAAGCGGAAAGAGCCCAGTTATGTTATTGGTTTTTTATATCGCTTTATTTTTTGTACCGCATTTGATGTTTCCTGTGGTGTTAGTGGGCTTGTCAGATGTTTGGGTGGATTGGCGTCGACGGTTTATTTAAACGACGAGCCAAATTTTTTTGACTATAAAAAGGGTTAAGTACGATGGACGTTATTCTTCTTGAAAAGATAGCAAACCTAGGTGATCTAGGTGAGAAAGTTTCTGTTAAACCAGGTTTTGGACGTAATTTTTTAATTCCGGAAAAAAAAGCAGTATTGGCGACAGAAGAACGCATGGCTGAGTTTGAAAAACGCAGAGCTGAACTAGAAAAAGCGGCTGCTGAGTCATTAGCTGCTGCAAAAGTTCGTGCGGAAGGTGTTGGAAAATTAGCCTTAACAATTACTCATCAAGTGGGTGAAGAGGGCAAGTTATTTGGCTCAGTAGGTATTTCGGATGTTATTAAAGCGGCCGCTGATGCGGGCGTTGAAATTGCAAAATCAGAAGTACAAATGCCAGACGGCGTGCTGAAACAAATAGGTGACTTTGAAGTTGCGATTAACCTCCATACAGACATCACTGTTGCTCTTAAATTAGCGATTGTTGCTGAAGAGTAAGCGTTAAAGTATTTTAAAAGCCGGTGGCTTAAGGCTCACCGGTTTTTTTTCGCCTAATTTTTAATGTTAGATAAAGCGGCATATCAATCTGTTTTTTTTATACTGTACAATCGACTAGTATTTTCAAAAATAATCTAAGTTTTCAAGCCATGGTCGAACCACAATTCGAAATTGATTCATACGATGAAGTAGAACAGTTAAAAGTTCCACCGCACTCATTGCAAGCGGAGCAATCTATTTTAGGCGGCTTAATGCTGGATAACCAATGTTGGGATGTTGTAATCGATAAAGTAGCTTCTGAGGACTTTTATCGCAAAGATCACCGAATGATTTTCGATGCCATCGAAGATTTATCACGACGTGAACAACCCTTTGATGTTATTACAATTTCTGAGGTGCTCGGTCAGCAAGAACAGTTAGACGAAGTAGGTGGTTTAGCTTATTTAGGTGCTTTGGCGAAAGATACGCCGAGTGCTGCAAACATTGCCAGCTACGCAGATATCGTGCGCGAGCGTTCGGTACGTCGGCAGTTGATTCATGTGGGTAATGAGATTGCAGGGTCGGGTTTTCAAGCGGAAGGCAGGCAAATTACCGAGCTATTGGATGAGGCGGAAACCAAGGTTTTTAAAATTGCCGAGCAAGGGACTAAAGGCCAAAAAACCTTTGAATCAATTAAAGGTTTACTCGCAAAAGCTGTAGACCGAATTCAACAGATGCATGAAAGCCAAAACGCTATTACAGGTGTGAGTACTGGGTTTTCTGATTTAGACGAGATGACATCAGGTTTTCAACCTGCTGATTTGATTATTGTTGCGGGTCGTCCGTCTATGGGTAAGACAAGTTTTGCCATGAACGTGGCCGAAAATGTCGGCATTAAAACAGGTGATCCAGTAGCCGTATTTAGTATGGAGATGCCGGGTGATTCATTGGCTATGCGGATGATGTCGTCACTGGGCCGCATCGACCAGCATAAAGTGAGGACGGGGCAACTCGATGACGATGAGTGGCCGCGTATGCAATCGTCTATTAATTTATTAGCTGAGGCAAAAATTTTTATCGACGATACGCCTGCGCTAAGTCCCGGAGATGTACGCGCCCGCGCAAGGCGCTTAATGAAAGAACACGGCCAACTCAGTTTGATTGTTTTGGATTACTTGCAGCTGATGCAATCACCCTCTAGCAGCGAAAGCCGTGTGGCTGAAATTTCTGATATCTCCCGATCTTTAAAGGCTTTGGCTAAAGAGCTCAATGTTCCGGTTGTTGCTTTGTCGCAGCTCAACCGTAACCTAGAACAACGACCCAATAAGCGACCAGTGATGTCTGATTTGAGAGAATCAGGCAGTATCGAACAAGACGCCGATGTGATTATCTTTATCTACCGCGATGAGGTGTATAACGAGGAATCGCCCGAAAAAGGCATGGCGGAAATCATTATCGGCAAACAGCGTAATGGACCGATTGGTACGTGTCGATTGACCTTCTTAGGTCAATATACCCGCTTCGAGAATTATGCGGCTGATGCTTATACCGCCGAAGATTATTAACTAGAAAGCGAAGGATAGTAGGTGTCTAGTTATTCTGTAGCAAGCATTGATTTATCAGCCGTTCGGCATAACTTTAAGCGTGTAAAACAGGCCGCGAGTCAGGCAAAAACCGTGGTGGTTGTTAAGGCAAATGCCTATGGGCACGGTATGCTCGAAATTTCTCAGGCCTTATCAGAGGCTGATGGCTATGCGGTTGCGCGCTTGGATGAGGCGATTGCGCTACGCGACTCAGGCATTAAGAAAACGATTTTAATCCTTACCGGTTTCCATAGTGTTGAAGAAGCGCAGGCCTGCGCTGAATACGACCTTGCCGCTGTGTTACACAACGATGAGCAATTGGACTGTTTGAATAAGACGCGGTTAAGTCGGCCAATTTCTATTTGGCTGAAAATCAATACGGGTATGAATCGTTTAGGCATTGATGTGGGTAGTTTGGCGCATTTTTCACGTGAATTAACCTTGTCCGAAAATATCTGTCAGCCCGTTAAATTAATGACGCACCTAGCGTGTGCCGATGACATGTCTAACGCAGCAACAGAAGATCAAATTGCTGTATTCGATAAAGCGATTAAAGGTCTATCCGAACAGAACCCAATAGGTGAACAAAGTATTGCCAACTCAGCCGGTTTGCTCGGCTGGTCATCGGTACAACGCGATTGGGTAAGGCCTGGCATTATGCTCTATGGAGGTAATCCGTTTTGCGATAAAACGGCGGCGGATGTTGAGCTGGAACCGGTGATGACCTTACGTAGCAAAGTAATCGCGCTACGTACGATACAAAAAGGTCAAAGCGTTGGTTATGGCGCGAGTTGGACGGCGACAAAAACGTGTCGTATTGCGACTCTAGGTATAGGTTATGGAGACGGCTACCCAAGGCACGCTAAGACCGGCACGCCCGTTCTTATTTCGGGCCAACGCGTTCCATTAGTAGGCCGCGTGTCGATGGATTCAATCAATGTGGATGTGACCGAGTTAGATTCAGTTGAGGTGATGGATGAAGCCATACTATGGGGTAAGGGTTTGCCGATTGATGAAATTGCTAATAGTAGTTCCACTATTTCTTACGATTTGATGTGTGGGGTAACTGATAGAGTGCCACGCGTGTACGCCGAATAAAGAGCAGGATGCCGAGTAAACAAAAACTATCCTATCGTTGCCGTGAGTGTGGTGGTGTTTCGAGCAAATGGGCTGGGCAATGTCAGGAGTGTCAGGCTTGGAATTCATTGGAAGAATCTTCTGCTCCCACGTCGGCCAAACAAAATCGCTTTAGTGGTTATGCGGGTCAAAGCGAAGTGGGGCAAGTTGAGGTGCTTTCGGACGTTGAAGTTGCGCGAGTTTCGCGTACCCCTACGGGTTTAGAAGAGCTCGATCGGGTATTAGGCGGTGGGCTGGTTTCAGGTTCTGCCGTATTAATTGGCGGTGACCCAGGTATCGGAAAATCGACTTTATTGTTACAAACGATGGCCTCGTTAAGCGAAAAAAACAATACCTTGTACGTTAGCGGCGAGGAGTCGGCACAGCAAGTCAGCATGCGCGCGGTTAGGTTGCAGCTCAATGTTGAAAAGGTAAAAATCCTCTGTGAAATTTCGCTCGAAACAATCATGGCGACGGCGGAGAAGCTTTTCTCCACTATTTTGGTCATCGATTCAATTCAGACGGTATACAGTGATGAGCTTCAGTCTGCACCGGGTTCGGTGGGGCAAGTTAGGGAATGCGCAGCGCGTTTAGTGAGGTTTGCTAAGCGCACCGGAACGACTATCTTTTTGGTGGGGCACGTAACCAAAGAAGGCACTATTGCAGGGCCGCGTGTATTGGAGCATATGGTCGATACGGTGCTGTATTTTGAGGGAGACTCGGGTAGTCGTTTCCGCGTTATACGCGCCATTAAAAATCGGTTTGGCGCGGTGAATGAATTAGGTGTTTTCGCCATGACCGAAAAAGGCCTGCGCGAAATTACAAATCCGTCGGCTATCTTTTTGTCGCGTCACGAGCAAGAAGTACCCGGGAGTGTGGTGATGGTCACGCGAGAGGGGTCTAGGCCGTTATTGGTTGAAGTTCAAGCTTTAGTGGATGAGAGCTATTTGGGAACGCCTAGGCGGGTAACAGTAGGTATGGATCAAAATAGATTGGCGATGTTGCTGGCCATTTTGCACCGGCACGGCCAATGCTCTTTGCTTGACCAAGATGTTTTTGTGAATATTGTCGGTGGCTTGCGTGTTATGGAAACTGGGGGTGATTTGGCAGTCGTCGCCGCCTTGTTGTCGAGTTTTAAATCGCACAACATTCCTAAAGACTGGGTAATTTTTGGTGAGCTTGGCTTGTCGGGTGAAGTTCGCCCAGTGCCGAATGGAGAAGAGCGTTTACGTGAGGCGGCGAAGCACGGATTTAAGTTTGCCTTAGCACCAAAAGGCAACATCCCAAAGGGCGGTATTAAAGGTTTAGAAATTAAGCCAATTAGCGTGTTGAGAGATGCGCTGGAGCTTTTTTAGCTAAGCGGATTCTTCGTTGTTTTTCTTAGCAATAAACTTTACTAATTTAATACTGTTGCCGTCCATTTGAACAATTTCAATAAGGTGTTCAAAGAGTTTTAAACTGGTACCCGATTCTGGAATAGCTTCTAAATATTCAAGAATAAGCCCATTGAGTGTTTTCGGGCCGTCACTGGGGAGTGACCACGCCAGAGCGCGATTAATTTCTCTTATCGTAATATTGCCGTTAATGTGCATGCTGCCATCCTCTTTTCTCTGAATATTGGGTGAGCTATCTGAAGGGTCGGTGGTAAATTCACCCACCACTTCTTCAAGTACGTCTTGTAGGGTTACTAAGCCCAAAATGACGCCGTATTCATCCACTACCATGGCGAATCGTTGTTTACGCTTTTGAAAATTAATCAGTTGTTGATAAAGAGACGTATTGTTTGGAATGAAATAAGGTTCATTGATAAGCGGGGTGAGTGATTCGAGAGAAAAAGTTTCGTTGTTGATTTGGTTAAGCACGTCTTTTGTTTTAATAAAGCCTTGTACGTTATCGACGTTGGTTTTAAACACAGGCAAATTCGAATAGGCCGCGTTAATAAGTTGTTTCTTTATTTCATCCAACTCATCGTCTAAATTAATGCCATGAATTTCATTGGCTGGAATCATGATGTCTTCAACAATCGCGCTTTCAAGGTCCAAAATACCCAATAACATCGCTTGGTGTTGCTTGGGAATAAGAGAGCCTGCCTCTGTCACGAGGGTACGTAGTTCGTCGTGCTTTAGTGGTTGTTCTGCTTTAACGTTTAGGTCGATCCCTAGCAATTTTAGTAGCCGATTGGCGATGGCGTTAATAAGCCAAACCAAGGGGTAAAGTAGTTTTAGTAAAGGGCTGTATATTTTGGAAGAGAAAAACGCTAAACGTTCTGGGTGCGCAGCAGCCCACGTTTTGGGAGTCACTTCTGAGAAAATTAAAATCACGAAGGTTAAAAGCCCTGTGGCGATAGCAATACCCGACTCCCCATAAAGACGTAGTGCGAGCACGGTCGCAATGGCAGAGGCGAGGATATTAATAAAATTATTACCCAATAAGATTAAGCCGATAAGTCGGTCTGGCCGTTGTAAAAGTTTGTGCGCAAGTTTTGCACCCGCGTGATTATTTTTAACGAGGTGCAATAAGCGATATCGATTAAGCCGCATGAGGGCGGTTTCTGAGCCGGAAAAAAATGCGGACAACAGAACTAAGATAAAAAGTAGGCCAGAAAGGGCCGCAATAGATAGGTCGGTCAAATTGAGTTATGCGTGATAATTATGTAGGATATATTTTCTAAGGTTCGTTAGATTTATTTTCTAGTGTACTAATGAATCAAACTGTACGTATATAATTGCACAGAGTTAAAGATGTGTTCAATGATAAGTTGCTGAAATAAAAAGACCCCTGAGGTGATGTATGTCCAATATGAAGAGTTACGATGAAGTAAAAAGCAGTTTTAAACTAGAAACACCGGAGCTGTATAACTTCGGTTTTGAGGTGATTGATAAGCGCGCAGATGAAGCAGATAAGCTGGCTTATATCGAAGTGGATGGGGCGGGCGAAAAGATTACACGTTACAACTTCAGTGACTTGCGAGACGTCTCCAATCAGTTTGCAAATGGCTTGCTGGGTTTAGGCGCTAAAAAAGGTGATCTCGCTTTCGTTATGATTCCACGCATTGGTGAATGGTATTCAGTGATGGTGGGTTGTTGCAAAATTGGCGTAGTCACCATGCCGGGCACAAACCTATTAACCTCCAAAGACATTGAATACCGCATTAACCGTTCTAAAGCCTCTATGGTAATTGTTACGGCTAATAATGCGGATAAGGTCGATGCAATTAAAGCTAATTGCCCAACCCTAAAAACACTCATTGTTATTGGCGGTGATCGAGATGGCTGGAGCACCTTCAAACAATTAACAGAAGGTTCGAGCACAACGCTGGATAAAAGTCAGTTAGCGCCGAGTAAAGCATCGGATTTGATGATGATTTACTTTACTTCGGGTACAACCGGTATGCCAAAAATGGTGCCGCGCGATAATGCTTACGCTCATGCGCATATGATTACTGGCAAGTTTTGGATGGACCAAAAGGAAGAGGATATTCATTGGACGCTATCCGATACCGGTTGGGCAAAAGCGGCGTGGGGTATGTTGTACTCGCCGTGGCAAATGGGATCAGCGATGGTGTTGTTTGATGGCTCAGGCTTTGACGCGGAACTGCATTTAAACTTGATTAAAAAGCTCGGCGTAACGACCTTTTGTGCGCCGCCTACGGTTTATCGCGTGTTTGCACAAATGGATTTATCTCAATATAACTTGAGCTCAATTCGTCACGCGATTGGCGCGGGTGAACCGTTGAACCCAGAAGTAATTAAAGTTTGGAAGGAGGCGACCGGCGCTGATATTTATGATGGTTATGGTCAAACCGAAACGATTAATATCGTCGCGAACTATCCGTGTATGCCGGTTAAGCACGGTTCAATGGGGAAGCCTGTACCGGGCGTAAACGTTCAAATTGTGGACGAAGATGGTAATATTTGTGCGGTGGACTCAGTGGGCAGTATTGCGATTGAAATTACCGACCCGCTACAGCCAGGTATGTTCCCGGGTTATTGGGAAGACGATGCAGCGACGGCCAAGTGCTTCACAAACGGTTGGTACCACACGGGCGATAACGGCACGATGGATGAAGACGGCTACTTTTGGTTTGTGGGCCGTTCAGACGATATTATTACCTCATCAGGTTACAGAATTAGCCCCTTTGAAGTGGAAAGCTCCTTATTAGAACACCCAGCGGTGCTGGAATCCGCCGCGATTGGTAAGCCCGATGAGGCGCGCGGTGAAATCGTTAAGGCGTTCATCATCCTAGCGGAAGGCTTTGAAGGTAGTGCAGAATTAACCAAAGAAATTCAAACATTTATGAAGGAACATACCGCGCCGTATAAGTATCCGCGCGAGGTCGAATACGTAGAGTCCCTGCCGAAGACTATTTCAGGCAAAATCAGACGTATTGAATTAAGACAAAATTGTTAGGAGTTTAGGTATGTCAGCAGCAAAAGAAACAGTGATTGATCCAAGTAAAATACCAAAGTTCAAAGCAAAAAATCACGTACGCTTTGTTACGGCGGCGAGTTTGTTTGATGGCCACGATGCGGCGATTAATATCATGCGCCGTATTCTCCAATCAACGGGCGCAGAGGTTATTCACTTAGGCCATAACCGTTCGGTAGAAGAAGTGGTGAATGCTGCAATTCAAGAAGACGTGCACGGCATTGCGATTAGCTCCTATCAGGGCGGTCACGTTGAGTACTTTAAGTACATGATTGATCTGCTGAAAGAAAAAGGCGCCTCGCACATTAAGATATTTGGTGGTGGCGGTGGTGTGATCGTACCAGAAGAAATTGCAGAATTGCACGCCTACGGCGTGTCTCATATTTTCTCGCCGCACGATGGGCAGAGCATGCAGTTGCAAGGCATCATTAATGAGATGATTGAAACGTCTGATTACGATTTGGCGAACGACGACATCCCAGATAATTTTGATGCTTTGACGGATAACGCATACAGAAAATTATCGCGTTTAATCACGGGGCTTGATGAGAATACCGTTTCAGATAAGAAAGTTGCGGAAATTTCAAAAAAAGCAGAGAGTTCGGCTAAAACGCCCGTGCTAGGTATAACGGGTACAGGTGGTGCGGGTAAATCATCGTTAACCGATGAGCTTGTCAGACGCTTCAGCTTAGAACTTGGGCATTTAAAAATCGCCATTATCGCTATCGACCCAACTAAGCGTAAAACGGGCGGGGCGTTACTCGGCGACCGTATTCGCATGAATGCGATTAACCACCCAAACATTTACTTCCGCTCTATTGCCACACGAAACACACAAGGCGAAGTGCCAGAAGCGTTGCCTAATATTATTAACGCCTGCAAAGTGGCTGGTTTTGATTTAATCATTGTGGAAACACCGGGCATTGGCCAAGGTGACGCCGGCATTGTGCTGTACGTAAATACCTCTATGTATGTGATGACACCTGAATTTGGCGCAGCCAGCCAGCTTGAAAAAATTGATATGTTGGACTTTGCTGATTTGGTTGTGATTAATAAGTTTGACCGTAAAGGCAGTGAAGATGCTTTCCGGGATGTGAGGAAGCAATATCAGCGTAACTACGAGTTGTTTACTACGCCGATGGAAGACATGCCGATTTACGGCACGATTGCCTCTAAGTTTAATGACGATGGCGTAACCGCTTTGTATCAAGGCTTATTAAAGACGTTTGAAGCGAAAGAATTAAACACGTGGGAAGGTGAGTTTTTTGCACCGGTTGACGTTAAACGATCAACTACCAGCTCATCAATCATCGCCGCAGAGCGCCAACGTTATTTGGCGGAAATTGCCGAGTCCGTTCGTGATTACCACAAAACGATTAAAGAGCAGGTGGCTCACGCTAGAGAGCGTCAACAGCTTCAAGAAGCGCAGCGTATGTTGGGTGATGACGCGGTCGTTGCGGATGCATTCAGCAAACAAATTGCCAAGCGTGAAGATGCACTAGACCCACGTTGTAAGCGATTGCTTGAAGTGTGGGAAGATATCAAAACGGCGTATAAAAAAGACACGTATGTAAACAGTATTCGAGGCAAAGAGTTCACCACGAATATTGCGACGTATTCCTTATCGGGTACGCGAATCCCTAAAGTATCGACACCGGTTTTTGAAGATGATGGCGAGCAATTACGTTTCTTGCTTAAAGAGAACGTACCGGGCAACTTCCCGTTTACTGCTGGGGTGTTCGGCTTTAAACGCGAAAGCGAAGACCCTGCGCGTATGTTTGCCGGCGAAGGTGACCCGTTCAGAACCAATAGACGGTTTAAACTCTTATCAGAAAACTCAGATGCAACCCGTTTATCCACAGCGTTTGATTCGGTAACTTTATACGGAAACGATCCCGGCGTGCGCCCTGATATTTACGGTAAAGTGGGTAACTCAGGTGTATCTATTGCGACCTTAGACGACATGAAAGTACTGTTCGATGGCTTTGATTTATGCGCGCCAACCACGTCTGTATCGTTGACGATTAACGGCCCAGCACCGACCTTATTATCATTTTTCTTGAATGCCGCGATTGACCAACAATGCATTAAATTTGAAAAAGAAAAAGGCCATTACCCAACAGAAGCTGAAAGAAATGAGATAAAAGATTGGGCCTTAGCCAATGTTCGAGGCACGGTTCAAGCGGATATCTTAAAAGAGGATCAAGGCCAGAACACGTGTATTTTTTCAACAGAATTCAGCTTAAAAATGATGGGCGATATTCAGGAGTACTTCATTGAGAAAAATGTGCGGAATTTCTATTCTGTATCTATTTCGGGGTATCACATTGCAGAAGCCGGTGCGAATCCGATTTCACAATTAGCCTTTACCTTGTCGAATGGTTTTACCTATGTAGAAACTTATTTGTCTCGAGGTATGCATATTGATGACTTCGCGGCGAACTTATCGTTCTTCTTCTCTAATGGTATGGATCCGGAATATACCGTGATGGGACGGGTGGCTCGTCGAATTTGGGCGGTCGCTATGCGCTTTAAATACGGCGCGAATGACCGTTCACAAAAGCTTAAATATCATATTCAAACATCCGGCCGTTCTTTGCACGCGCAAGAAATGGACTTTAATGATATTCGCACCACTTTGCAGGCGCTAATTGCGATTAACGATAATTGTAATAGTTTGCATACTAATGCATACGATGAGGCGATCACTACGCCAACGGAAGAGTCTGTACGTCGTGCGATGGCTATTCAATTAATCATTAATAAAGAGTATGGCTTGGCTAAGAATGAGAATTCATTGCAAGGCTCATTCATTGTCGATGAATTAACAGACTTAGTTGAAGAAGCGGTGTTACGCGAGTTTGAACGTATTTCAGAACGCGGTGGCGTGTTGGGTGCGATGGAAACAGGTTACCAACGCGGTAAGATTCAAGACGAATCGATGAATTACGAAATGTTAAAGCACACCGGTGAGCTACCCATTATTGGCGTGAATACGTTTAGAAACCCACACGAAGGTGACTCTGAAACGACGATTGAATTGGCACGCTCAACAGATGAAGAAAAGCAAAGTCAATTGAGCCGATTAAATGCCGTTCATGGTGAGCATAAAGAAAAGGCTGCTGAGGCTATAAAAGCGTTACAGCAAGCGGTGAAAAACAATAAGAACGTCTTTGAAGTATTGATGGAGGCGGGTCGTTATTGTTCATTAGGACAAATCACCGATACGTTCTTTGAAGTGGGTGGGCAATACAGACGTAATATGTAGGCTGCTAAATAGTAGAGAGAGGCGCTTTGACAGAACTGAGGCGCCTTTTTTTGCTTAATAATTATTGTCTATTTTACTTACAAGCTTTTATTAACCGAACGACCGATTTATAATGTCCGGCCTATGAATATTTCAGAACAACTAGAACAAGGCGTCAATCTCATGCTACTGGGTATGGGGATGGTGTTTTTTATCTTGAGCCTCTTAATTGTGGTCTTGAAAGTGGTCTCCACTTTGATCATTCGTTATGAACCTTTGCACGTGAGCTCCAGTGTTGGAAAAGGCCAGAGTGGAAAAATAGATGCCGATGTTATTGCCGCTATTTCTATCGCGATGCAGCGTTATCGTTCTAAGTAAATAATATTATGACTAATCCATTAAAAATTACCGACGTCGTTTTACGCGATGCTCATCAATCTTTGTTCGCTACGCGTATGCGTATCGACGATATGTTACCGATTGCAGAAAAGCTCGATAAAGTTGGCTATTGGTCGCTTGAAACGTGGGGCGGCGCAACTTTTGATTCGTGTATTCGCTTTCTGGGTGAAGACCCATGGGAAAGACTGAGGTTATTGAAAGAAGCTATGCCTAATACTCCGCAGCAGATGTTATTGCGTGGTCAAAACTTATTAGGCTATCGTCACTATGCGGATGACGTCGTTTTTAAATTTGTTGAACGTGCAGCGGAAAATGGTATGGATGTATTCCGTATCTTTGACGCGATGAACGACGTACGCAACCTTCAAACCGCGGTTAAAGCAACCTTAGAAATGGACAAGCACGCGCAAGGTACCATTTCGTATACCGAAAGCCCTGTACACAGCTTAGATACTTGGGTAGATATGGGTAAGCAGCTGGAAGATTTGGGCTGTCATTCAATTGCTATAAAAGATATGGCGGGCCTACTGAAGCCATACGACGCCGTTGAATTAGTGAAACGACTAAAAGCTCACTGCGATATACCGATTGCTTTACACTCTCACGCAACAACGGGTATGAGTGTAGCGACTTGTTTGAAGGCGGTTGATGCAGGTTTGGACATGCTAGACACAGCCATCTCATCGATGAGTATGACTTATGGTCATTCACCGACTGAAACCTTTATTGCGATGTTAGAGGGCACTGACAGAGCGACGGGTTTGGATATGTTGCAGGTTGAAGATATCGCCTCTTATTTCAGAGGCGTGAGACCAAAATATGCTGAGTTTGAAGGTTCGCTCAAAGGGGTGGATTCTAGAATCCTTATCGCACAGGTGCCTGGCGGTATGTTGACTAACCTTGAAAGTCAGCTAAAACAGCAAAATGCAGCAGATAAAATTGATGAAGTTTTAGCCGAGATTCCCGCAGTACGTAAAGATTTGGGTTACTTGCCTTTGGTGACACCAACGTCGCAAATTGTAGGTACACAAGCGGTGATGAACGTGATGATGGGAGAGCGTTATAAATCGATTAGCAAAGAAACCGCGGGTGTTTTAAAGGGTGAGTATGGAGCGACACCGGCGCCTGTTAACGCAGAGCTACAGACGCGCGTTTTAGAAGGTGTCGAGGCGGTTACCTGTCGCCCAGCTGATTTAATAGAAGACGAACTAGAAAGCTTGATTACCGATTTGGATGAGAAAGTTAAGGTAGATAATCTTGAGTTAGCAGAACAAAAAATTGATGACGTTTTAACTTATGCCCTGTTCCCCCAAGTTGGATTAGACTTCATCAAGAACCGTAATAATCCTGATGCATTTGAGCCTGTTCCAACGGGTCTAGTGTTGGAAACGGCGGCTTCTAGTGCAGAGCAAAAAGGTAATGAGAGCTACGACGTGTCGGTTAACGGTAAGCTTTATCAGGTTGATGTAGGCCCTAGCGGTTCGGTTGAAAATGTTGCGCCTGTAGTGCCAGTACCAAATTTACCAGAGCCTGAGATTGCAGGGGCTTTTTGTCAAAATGATCCTTTGGTATCGCCGATGGCGGGAAATATTTTTAGAATTGGCGTAGCAACCGGTGATTCGGTACACGAGGGCGATGTAGTTATTATTCTAGAAGCCATGAAAATGGAAACAGAAATTCGTGCGCATATCGAAGGTCAAATTTCTGACGTATTTGTAAAAGAAGGCCAGTCTGTTCCTGCGGGCGAGCCACTTCTACTTATTTGCTAGGTTAATAAAATGGAAAGTGGATTAATACAAGTTTGGCAATCAACGGGAATCGCTAATTTCGAGTGGGGTAACGTGTTAATGATAGGCATCGGCTTATTGTTAATTTACCTCGCGATTTCAAAAGAGTTTGAACCCTTATTACTTTTACCTATTGGATTTGGCGGTATTTTGGCTAATATCCCTATCGCGGGTATCAGTGGGCCCGACGGTTTGTTAGGTATTTTGTACCATATGGGTGTTGATACGGGCTTATTCCCACTCTTGATTTTTATGGGTGTCGGCGCCTTGACTGATTTTGGCGCGTTAATTGCGATGCCCAGTTTATTGGTGCTAGGCGCTGCGGCTCAGTTTGGTATTTTCGCGACTTTGCTCGGTGCGATTGCAATGAATTTCCTGCCGGGTATTGAGTTTAGCTTGGCGGATGCTTCAGCGATTGCGATTATCGGCGGTGCCGATGGGCCGACCGCCATTTTCCTTGCTTCCAAGTTGGCGCCAGATCTATTGGGTGCGATAGCTGTTGCTGCGTATTCATACATGGCGCTTGTACCGATTATTCAACCGCCAATTATGCGTGCCTTGACGACTGAAACAGAGCGTAAAGTAGAAATGAAACACCTACGACACGTCAGCAAGCGCGAGCGCATCGTCTTCCCAATATTGATACTGACGGTGGTAATTTTATTCTTACCCGCCTCGGCCCCACTGATTGGTATGTTGGCCTTTGGTAATTTATTGCGTGAAAGTGGTGTGGTGGATCGTTTAAGTTCGACGGCTCAAAATGAGCTGATTAATATCGTCACCATCTTTTTAGGCTTATCAATTGGCTCAAAACTATCTGCAGATAAATTCTTAACGACCGAAACCTTAGGTATTTTGATATTGGGTATGGTCGCTTTTTCTATTGGTACTGCTGCTGGGGTATTAATGGGAAAAATTATGTATCGTATGACAGGTGGCAAAGTGAACCCATTGATTGGTGCAGCGGGTGTATCAGCAGTCCCTATGGCAGCGCGTGTTGTCAACAAGGTGGGTCATGAAGCAAATCCACATAACTTCCTCTTGATGCATGCAATGGGGCCAAACGTAGCCGGTGTTATCGGGTCAGCTGTTGCAGCAGGGGTATTATTGGCTGTCGTCGGCTAAAAGTTAGGTAAGCTATGCCGTTTAGGCGCTTAAACCCGCATGAAAACCCCGAATTACGCGCTATCTGTTGCCCCATGATGGATTGGGCGGCACATTCTAGAATTCTTTATAAATCAACTAGATAGGCATAGCAAAAAATAACTCACCGTATATATGCGGACTTCTGAATTGCTTATGCAGTTTTGCATAATGTTTTGCTTTTTAAGAGCAAGGAACGGTATAATTAACTGAGGAGTATGGCAATGAAAAAGATAAATCCAGCAGAACTTTTTTTAAGGTGTTATGCACAAAAAGAAGCCAACGATGATTGGTTTGCGATTTGTATAGACCTTAATGTTAGTGCAACCGGGTCAACTTTGAATGATGTGATGGAGGATGTGCACAATCAAATTGCCGACTATGTGCACGAAGCGTTTACTGATGATAAAGAGCATATACAACGATTGCTTACTAGGAAAGCTCCATTATATTTTCTTGCACAATATCATTGGATAAGCTTAGTGTTGGGTTTTCGCAACCTTTGTAGCCTCGCAAAAAACCAGCTTAATAAAAAAATCTTTAACGAGCAACTTCCGCTTATCCCTGCTTAGTGTTTTCTGGTTATAGGCCGCTTAAATGTACAGACGTTGAAAAGATTCTAAAAAAGCTTGGCTTTAAAGAGGTAAAGAAAACAGGTGGTTCACACCGGAAATTCAAGAAACACCATTGCGGCGTGTTGTTTAAGACTACTCTTGCGTGCCATAAAGGGGAAGTTCAAGCTAAGAACATTCGGAGCATGATCTCTCAGATGGGCGTAAGCAAGAGCGTTTTTTATTCCGCAATAAAATAGCTTAAAATATTTCCCTTTTTATCCGTTAGTTCGTTCTTGCCGTTGTTTTACTTTTGTAATGCCAAATAGCCGCCAATTTTCCAACTTCAAATCCACATTTTATTTTTATACCTAAATATGCGGACTGATATAGTCAAAACTAACGTGATAATGCAAGAAATAACGAGAAAGAAACATAAAAAATCCAATAAAATCAAGGCAAAGCCCATGTATAAGCTATCTATAGCCCCCATGATGGATTGGACAGATAGGCACTGCCGGTATTTTCATCGTCTTTTATCTCCTAACGCTTTGTTGTATACCGAAATGGTCACGACGGGTGCTTTGTTACACGGTGAGTCTGAACGATTTCTACGTCACGATATATTTGAATACCCTTTAGCTTTGCAACTAGGCGGTAGTGAACCCAATGCCTTAGCGCAGTGCGCAAAGTTGGCTGAACAGGCTGGGTTTCAGGAAGTGAACATTAATGTCGGCTGCCCTAGCGATCGAGTGCAGAGTGGTCGTTTTGGTGCTTGTTTAATGGCCGAGCCAGGCTTGGTTGCGCAGTGTGTAGAAAAGATGCAAGACGCCGTTGATATCCCCGTTACGGTTAAAACGCGGATTGGTATAGATGATTTCGAATCGGCTGATTTCCTACTGAAATTTATTGAGAAAGTCTCAAATGCAGGGTGTCGAGTTTTTATAATTCACGCGAGGAAAGCGATTTTAAAAGGGCTCTCACCCAAGGAAAACAGAACGGTTCCACCTTTGAATTACGGCAGAGCTTACCTCATTAAACGTGAGTTCCCGGAGCTTACGGTGATTGTTAATGGTGGAATTAAAACGGTTGCGGATATTGAGCAACATTGGGCTTTCGCCGACGGCGTGATGATTGGGCGCGAAGCCTATCAAAATCCTTATTTTTTGGCTGAATTAGAGCAGCAACTATTTCATCAAGCGCTAAAAAAACGTGAGGCGTATTTAGCTGACTATCTACCGTATGTCGAACAGCAGCTTGCAAGTGGAGTGGCGTTGCCAGCGATGACGCGGCATATTCTAGGTTTATTTTCTGCTCAAATGGGCGGGAGACATTGGCGCCGTCATATCAGTGAAAATGCACATAAAGAGAGTGCAGGGATTGAGGTAATTGAAGCCGCGTTAGCCGCAACGAAAGCCGTAGCAGGGCAGGCGACGCAGGCCTTGAATTAGCGTTATAATTCGGCGTCTAGTAACCAAGTGAACTCTATGGAAAAGCAATACAAAGAAATCATCAAGAGTATTGGCGAAGATATTAATCGTGAAGGCTTGCTCGACACGCCAAAGCGCGCAGCAAAAGCGATGGAGTTTTTGACCAGTGGTTATCACAAAACCTTGGACGAAATTGTTAATGGTGCGGTATTTGAATCTGACGCCGATGATATGGTAATAGTCAAAGATATTGAGCTGTATTCAATGTGTGAACACCATATGTTGCCGTTTATTGGCAAGTGCCACGTGGGCTATCTACCCAATGGAAAGGTACTGGGTTTATCTAAAGTGGCCCGAATCGTGGATATGTTTGCCCGTCGTTTGCAAATTCAAGAGCAGCTCACCACGCAAATTGCCAATGCAATTAGTGAGGTTACTGGAGCCAAAGGTGTCGCTGTCGTGCTTGAGGCCAAGCACTTGTGCATGATGATGCGCGGCGTTGAAAAGCAAAACTCTCAAATGGCGACGTCTTGTATGTTGGGTCAGTTCAGAAAAAATACGGAAACTCGAGCGGAATTTTTGAGCTTGTTAAAACTAAGGTCATAAGCGCTAATGACTGACAAACCGATGACGCAGCCAAAGACAACCGTCTTATTAATCAATTTAGGTACACCCGAAGCGCCAACAGAAAAAGCGGTTCGAACTTTTTTGAAAGAGTTTTTATGGGACCCACGTGTTATAGAAATACCGCGGTTTATTTGGTGGTTTATTCTTAATTTCGCGGTGCTAAGAACAAGGCCAAAGATAAGCGCCTTGGCTTATCAGAAAGTTTGGACGGATGAGGGCTCACCGCTGATGGTTAATTCTGTGCGAATTCAAAACAAGTTGCAACAATACGCCGATCAAAAAGCGGATGGAAAATATCTCGTTTCATTGGCAATGCGTTACGGCCAACCTTCAATTGATACCGCAGTACAGGCATTAAAAAGCCAAGATATTTCCAATATTATTGTCTTACCGCTGTACCCACAGTTTGCCTCATCTAGTACGGGTACGGCATGGCAGTCATTTCGTAAATCCTATGCAACTTGGCGTAGAGCTCCCGCAAGCAGAACAGTGATGGATTACCACGATGACGATGCCTATATTTCAGCACTAGCTGACAGTATTAAACAGCATTGGTCGGAAAATGGACGTGCGCCGTGTTTAGTGATGTCTTTTCATGGTGTTCCTGAAAGAATCATACGCCAAGGTGACCCTTACTTGGAGCAGTGTACAAAGACGGCAGATTTGTTGGTTGAAAAATTAGAGCTGGAACCGCTGCAGTGGAGACTTGCCTTTCAGTCTCGCTTCGGAAAGGCAAAATGGATACAACCGTATTGTGTTGATGTTCTGCAAGAATTGCCGTCAGATAATATTAAAGACGTAGACGTAGTTTGCCCAGGCTTTGCCGCAGATTGCTTAGAAACACTGGAAGAAATTGCGATGGAAAACCGTGAGGTCTTTATTCAAGCAGGGGGCGAGGCATATCACTATATTCCAGCGTTAAACGATAATGATGCGCACATCAGCGCCTTATATTCTTTGATAGACCGGCATAATATTGAAGAACAAAATAAATTACTTGAATCTGAAAAAGACGAGCAATAAAGGGATTATTTTTATGAAAATTTCAGTACTAACGGCGTTGCTAATTCTAATTAGCGGTTGCTCAGAAGAGCAACAAAATCGGATATCTCGGTTTGGCGTAAGCTGGTTAGAGGGTGACTATAAGGTTACTTTTTATGAGGGAAGCCATAAAAAAGAATGGAAAGTCTTAGGCAGCAAGGTGACATCTGATGCGCAAAAAGGGTATTACTATTTTTGGACCACCATCGATGGAAAAAAGAAATACGTGCAAGTACCGATTGAAAGAACCGTTATTGAAGAAATCTAGAGTCGATTCAGATGTGTGAATTATTGGGGATGAGTGCGAATGTTCCGACAGATATTTGTTTTAGTTTTAGTGGTTTATTGAAAAGAGGCGGTGGTACAGGCCCGCATAAAGATGGCTGGGGCATCGCTTTTTATGAAGGCAAAGGCTATCGCGCATTCCATGATCCGATTGCAAGTGTCGATTCTGAGATAGCCAAATTCATTCAAAACTACTCGATAAAAAGCAGTCAAGTGATCTGCCATATAAGAAAGGCCAACCGAGGCCGAGTTTGTATAGAAAACACCCATCCATTTTCAAGAGAACTCTGGGGTAGAACGTGGTCTTTTGCGCATAACGGCCAGTTAAAAGGAATTAAAAAAAAGCTACTTGAATATTATTCACCCGTGGGTACAACCGATAGTGAGTATGCTTTTTGTTGGGTACTGGGTGAACTTAGAAAAGAATTTACAGAAAAACCCAGCAGTAAAAAAATTCTTTGGGAGTCGATTCACCGCTTATGCAAAGAGGTGGCGCAACTCGGAGTTTTCAATATCTTGATGAGCGATGCGAGTTGCCTTTATGTGTATTGCAATACCAAGTTGTCTTGGCTAACGCGACAAGCTCCATTTAATGATGCGCAATTATTGGATGCCGATATTTGCGTTGATTTTAAAACACAGACATCGGACACAGATGTTGTGACGATTATTGCGAGCGAACCTTTGACGGTTGACGAGCAATGGACTCAGATGGAGGAAGGTGAGTTTATTGTTTTTTGCCAAGGTAAAAAAGAGTGGTCTTGTTTGCAATAATGAGCTCTCAATATCTAAATATTTAGTAATCGATAGCCTGTTCATTTAAGCTTGTAGCCTCATTATGGTTAAAAAGAAAGTTAAAACTAAAACACGTAAACGTCCCTCGCGTGCGCGCAAAAGCATAGTACAAAAAATTCGAACTTATCTAGGTGAAAATCGCTTTAAGTTGGGCGTAGTCTTTGTCGTATCTTCACTATTATACGTCATTTATCTCGATTACGTTGTCCGCAGCCAATTTGAAGGTAAGCGCTGGGCTTTACCAGCACATGTTTATGCGAACCCTGTGGAGCTGTACCAAGGCTTGCCGCTATCGGTTAATCAATTTGAATCCTTGCTCGCCGACCTGCGTTTTCAGAATGTGAGTCGGCCCTCTGCTGCGGGTATGTACCGTCGCTCTGGCGATACCTTCACGGTCAAAACGCGCGCATTTACCTTTTGGGATGCAGCAGAGTCTGCACAAACTTTAAACATTCAGTTTTCTGAAAATAAAGTTGCGTCAATTTTAGATTTATCTAATCAACAAACTTTGCCGATTCTAAGGCTTGAACCTGTGCGGGTGGGTAGTTTTTACCCATCGCACAAAGAAGAGCGGGTGTTGGTTAAAATTGATGAAGTGCCACAGACGCTAATTGATGGCTTGATTGCAATTGAAGATCGTGACTTTTATGAGCACTATGGCGTTTCTTTAAAAGGCATTGCGCGTGCGCTTTTAACCAACCTCCAAGCGGGCAAGGTTGTACAGGGAGGCAGCACGCTAACTCAGCAATTGGTGAAGAACTTTTTCTTAACCTCTGAACGTAGCTTATGGCGTAAAGCAAAAGAGGCGGTGATGTCGCTTATTTTGGAAATTAGGTACGAAAAAGATGAAATTTTAGAGGCGTACCTCAACGAAGTATTTTTGGGGCAAGACGGTGTTCGCTCCATCAACGGTTTTGGTATGGCGAGTGTGTTCTATTTTAATCAGCCCTTGGCGAGCTTAAAGCCACACCAAGTCGCGTTAATGGTCGGCCTTGTTAAAGGGCCTTCGTACTACAATCCACGCCGCAACCCGAATCGCGCACAAGAGCGCCGTAACCTCGTGTTAGAAGAAATGGTTAAGCTTGAATTATTGCCTGAAGAGCAACAGCGGATAGCGCTCAGTCATGGTTTAGATGTTTCCCCATTAAAGCGGCTCAACAATTCACGTTTCCCTGCTTATCTGGATTTAGTCAAACGCCAACTAGCGAGAGACTACCAAGAAGAAGATTTGACCTCAGAAGGGTTGAATATATTTTCCACGCTGGATTACAGCATTCAAACGACGGCCGAACGTTTATTTAAGAAAACGATGGATGCGTTGGTTAAAGACTATGGCGTAAAAAAAGGTGTATTGCAGGGTGCGATGGTGATAACCCGTCGTGAGGGTGGTGAAATCGTGGCGGTCATCGGCGATCGTAATCCGCCATTTAATGGCTTTAACCGTGCCTTGGATGCGATAAGGCCGATTGGTTCATTGGTTAAGCCGGCGGTGTATCTCACTGCGCTTGAGGACTCATCTAATTACACATTAATCACCCCAATTGAAGATGCTGAAGTTAGTCTTATGCAGTTTAGTGGTGAATTATGGGAGCCCAAAAATTACGATGAGTTGGTGCACGGGATTGTTCCGTTACACAGCGCTTTAACGCACTCTTATAATTTAGCGACGGTTAAATTAGGTATGGATATCAATGTCTCGAAGGTTAAGCGCACGCTCGAGCGTCTAGGTGTCAATAGACCGATCAAACCCTACCCATCATTACTATTAGGCTCGCTTGCTTTGCCACCGATTGAAGTAACGCAAATGTACCAAACTTTTGCCGGTGAGGGTTTTTTAACGCCACTACGCTCGATTCAGTCGGTGACCTCAAATGAACATGAAAGACTACAGCGCTATCCGTTGACGGTGCGCCAAACAGTCAAACCCTCCGCCGTATATTTAACCAATACCATTATGCAAGAAGTGATGACAAAGGGGACGGGGCGTTCTGCCTATCAGCGCTTATCGCCGACGTTAAACCTGGCGGGTAAGACGGGAACGACTGATGAATTGCGCGATAGCTGGTTTGCAGGTTTTAGTGGTGACTATCTCGCGGTGGTTTGGTTGGGCCGTGATGACAATAAGCCGTTTAAGTTCACGGGTGCGAGTGGTGCGTTACAAGTTTGGTCCGCGGTTATGGGCGCCATAGCAAAAGAGCCTTTGCAATTAACACCGCCGGACGATATCGAATTTGTGACGGTGGATGAAAGCGGGCTTCTTGCTGATGAATCGTGCTCCAATGCGGTACAATACCCCTTTATAAAAGGTTCGGCTCCTACCGAAAAATCGCCTTGTAGAGGTGGCCTCGGGAAGTGGTTAAACCGAATTTTTAACGACTAAAACGCGTTCTGTCCAAATTAAAAAATGCACGTAAGACTTAAATTAATATGGTTGTTAGGGCTTGTTGTTGTCCTCTCTGGTTGTGCAGGCGTGTCTATGCACAACCAAGTGCCAGCACCCGTTGGCCAAGGCCACCCATCATCTAGTGCCTCAGGCGATGAGGGCGCATCACAGACCTACCCAATCGGTGACCCAAACGAGTATCAACAATTCGACATCTCACCGTCTGCTAGTAGTACAGGCAATGCTGCAATCTTGGCCTTGCTGGATACGGCGAGACAAGCGCGTCAAGAAGGTCGTCTTGACGTTGCCGCATCAACGCTTGAAAGAGCCGTTCGTATTGAGCCGCGTAACCCAGTGGTATGGCATGAATTAGCGTGGGTTCGTTTCCAACAAAAACAAGTGAGGCTGGCGGTTAGCCTAGCTGAAAAATCAAATTTATTGGCAGAGCAAAACACCCGAATTCGGGTCAGTAATTGGTTGTTAATCAGCGAATGTGAAGAAGCACTAGGTAATCCTGTAGGGGCAGAGCGTGCGCGTGAACAAGCCAGTAATCTGCAATAGCTCGAAGTAGAACATAGACACTTTTTTGCACGAACTTAAAACAATCTTCGGCCCAAATGGTGGCCTCGTCAATCATATCGAAGGCTTTCAGCCGCGCGAAGGCCAATTGTCGATGGCAGAAGCGATTGAAGACGTGATTGAGAAAAACGCACATTTGGTCGCCGAAGCGGGCACAGGGACGGGTAAAACGTTTGCGTATCTGGTACCTGCAATTTTATCCGGGAAAAAAACGATTATCTCGACGGGTACGCGTAATTTGCAAGATCAGGTTTTCGAGAAAGATTTCCCGTTGGTTCGTGATGCTTTAAAAGTTCCCGTGCAGGCGGCAGTCTTGAAAGGGCGTGCTAATTATTTATGCCTATATCGTATGGAGCAAGCGAGCGAAAAACATACCGGTTTTGACCGCACGCTGGAAGCCGAGCTTAAGCATATACAAGCGTGGTCTAGTGAAACTCAAAGCGGTGATATTGTTGAAGTCGGTTCGGTGGCAGAAGACTCATCAATTTGGCCACAAGTTACGTCCACGGCAGATAATTGCCTAGGTAATGATTGCCCTCTAGTCGCTGAATGCTACCCGTTGAAAGCGCGGCGTAAAGCACAAGAAGTTGATGTGCTGATAGTTAACCACCATTTATTGTGTGCAGATTGGTCGTTAAAAGATGATGGCTTTGGCCAGCTATTACCTGAAGCCGAATTAATCATTGTCGACGAGGCGCACCAATTAGTCGATACCGCATCACGATTTTTAGGTGTTACCGTCAGCGCACGCCAAATCATGTCACTGATGGGCGACATCAATTCAGAACAAATTAAAATTGCAGATGATATGCCTGCGCTACAAGACCTGACGCACGTGATAAACGAGGACATAAAGGAGCTTAGAAAAATCTTCCCAGATAACGTGTCAAAAGGCCCGTGGTCAGAGTTACTCGTGACGAAAGATTTCGAATTTGCGCTCAGTTCTTTGATTGATCGGCTGGAGCAATTATTTACCCTCCTAACAAAAGCGGCGGTGCGTTCAAAAGGCATGGAGATGTGTTGGAAGCGTAGCGAAGATCTTTTATTGCGTTTAAAACTGTTTGCCCAATCAGAACAAGATAATTGGGTGCAGTGGTTTGAATCGTTTCGTCAAACGTTTAGTTTGCACCGAACGCCGTTGGATATTTCCGAGACTTTCTCAAGTTTTGCATTTGCCAGCGAGGCTAGTTGGGTTTTTACATCTGCCACTTTATCGGTGAATGGTCAGTTCGATTTTTTCACCCAACGTTTAGGTTTGCAAGATGCCCAAACACAAGCGTGGGATAGCCCTTTTGATTATACAAAGCAATCGTTAATGTATGTGCCTAGGGGCTTACCCGAACCGCGCAACTACGAATACACATCGAGCATGATTGATAGCGTCATCCCTGTTTTAAACGCCAGTGAAGGGCGTGCTTTCATCCTATTCACAAGCCACCGTGCGCTACGAGAAGCGGCGCAAATTCTTGGTGAGAAAACTAATTTTAGCTTATTAGTTCAAGGTGATTTACCTAAGCAACAAATGCTTGATAAGTTTCGTAGAATTGATCGTGCTGTATTGCTGGGCACTTCAAGTTTTTGGGAAGGTGTTGATGTTCGGGGCGAAGCACTATCGTGTGTGATTATTGATAAACTACCCTTCGGCTCACCGGGCGATCCCGTAACCAAAGCGCGTTTGGACTACATGGCCTCGCATGGGCAGTCTGCTTTTAATCTTTTTCAGTTGCCCTCAGCGGCATTGGCTTTAAAGCAAGGGGCTGGGCGATTGATTCGCGATGTAGGTGATAAAGGTGTGTTGGTGCTATGTGACCCTCGTCTTGCCTCCAAAGGTTATGGGCGCGTGTTCGTTCGCTCATTGCCGCGCATGCCCATCACGCGTGAAATAACGGATGTAGAAGCTTTTTTCCAAGCCTCAGAAAAGAGGCAAGGTGAAGTGGCGTGAAAATTCTAGCGATAGAGACAGCGACAGAAGCGTGCTCAGCAGCGTTATTAATTGACGGAGATATTATCGATCGCTTTCAAATTGCACCGCGCCTGCACGGCGAATTAATTTTACCCATGGTTGATGAGCTTTTATCAGAAGCAGGTGTAAGCCTTCAAAATTTAGATGCATTGGCTTTTGGACGGGGACCGGGTTCATTTACGGGTGTTCGCATGGCGACGGGAATTATTCAAGGTCTGGCCTTTGCAACGGATTTACCCGTTGCGCCTGTGTCGACCTTGGTAGCATTAGCTAAACAGCTTAGCAACGAAGCTGAGGTTAAGACAATTTATGCGGCTTTGGATGCGCGTATGGGTGAAGTGTATTGGTGTGAATACGCTTTAGAAAAAGGTGATCTGCAGGCAGTTTCAAAAGAGATGGTGATTGCACCAACGGCGGTGGCAAGCGTTTCGACAACTCAAGCGGTGGGTATTGGGCACGGTTGGCGCACGTATAATGATGAGCTTTTGCAATCACTCTCACGGCCAATACAAAAAATTCTGCCGGATGCATTACCTAGTGCGAAAGAGGTCGCCCAGTTGGCTACGAGGTTGGTCCAAAACGAAGAGACTGTGAGCGCGGAAAATGCATTACCGGTCTATTTACGCGATAATGTGGCGAAGAAAAAGGCACAACAGTAATTATGGCTAAATACCTTAGTATCCACCCAGATAACCCGCAGCAACGCTTGATTGCTCAGGCGACTGATATCATCCGGCGTGGTGGTGTTGTCGCATACCCTACAGATTCCTCTTATGCCTTAGCGTGTCACATTGGCGATAAACAAGCGATTGATCGAATACGCGAGATTAGGCGTATCGACGACAAGCACAACTTCACGTTGGTTTGCAGTGATTTAACCGAAATTTCCAGTTACGCACAGGTCAATAACGATACCTATCGCTTATTGAAGTCGCTGACCCCCGGTCCATTTACTTTTGTTCTTAAGGCTACGCGTGAAGTACCGAGGCGTTTGCAGCACCCGAAAAGAAAGACCGTTGGAATACGCGTCCCAAATCAGCCTGTAGCGCAAGCGATATTAAAAGAACTGGGTGAGCCTATGTTGACGAGCACGTTGATTTTGCCAGATACTGTTGAGGCATTAGCTGACCCGTATGATATTAATGAATCGCTCGGTCATACACTCGATTTGGTTGTGGACTCGGGTGTGATTCCCTATCAGCCTACAACCATGGTGGTATGGGATAATGATTACCCTGAAATCGTTCGACAAGGGCTTGGCGTTGCAGACTTTCTTCAGACGAGGGTTTCATAATGTTGCCAATGGAGGAGCTTTCACTGGTAGGCAAGGTTGCTGTTTGGGCACTACCCGTTATTTTTGCGATTACAGTGCACGAATACGCCCATGGCTGGGTCGCCAATAAATTAGGTGATAACACGGCGAAGAGAATGGGGCGATTAACCTTAAACCCAATTAATCATATAGACCCTATAGGAACAATTGTTGTACCTGCTGTTTTGTTATTTTTGGGCGGCTTTATGTTTGGCTGGGCAAAGCCTGTACCGGTTAATTTTGGGCGGCTTCGGCGACCTAAAAAAGATATGATTTATGTCGCAGTGGCAGGTCCTTTAGCGAATCTAGCGATGGCGCTTATGTGGGGCTTGGCTTTAAAAATTGGCTTTGTACTATCCACAACTAATGAAATGATAGGCTTGCCTCTAATTTACATGGGGTATGCGGGTGTTTTTATTAATATAGTGCTCATGGCGCTGAACTTGTTACCCATCCTTCCGCTAGACGGTGGGCGAGTGTTGGAAGGTTTGTTGCCACAACGTTTGAGTATACAGTTCCATCAATTAGAGCGATTTGGCCTACCGATTATGATTGTGGTTATTGCTATGGGGTGGTTGTCTACAATACTTGGGCCACCCGTGTATTATTTGCAAAAAGGTATTTTTGCATTGTTTTCAATTTAAAATTAACAATTAAACGTTCTAAAAAGGGGAATACGTGAATTCAAAAGTACCAGCACAATACCGACGCGTTTTATCGGGTATGCGACCGACAGGTCAATTACACCTAGGGCACTACCATGGTGTTTTAAAAAATTGGACCGAATTACAACAAGAGTATAAGTGCTATTTTTTTGTCGCTGATTGGCACGCTTTAACGACGCATTACGAAGATCCATCTATCATCGCTGATAGCACGTGGGAAATGATTATTGACTGGTTAGCCGCCGGCGTGGATCATGGGCTTGCAGATTTATTTATACAGTCGAGCGTGCCGGAGCACGCAGAACTGCATTTGCTGCTTTCAATGGTCACTCCACTCGGCTGGCTTGAACGCGTGCCGAGCTATAAAGATCAACAGGAAAAATTAAAAGAAAAGGATTTGGCCACTTACGGTTTCTTGGGTTATCCCTTGCTGCAAAGTGCAGATATTTTAATGTACAAAGCGGGTTTAGTGCCTGTGGGTGAAGACCAAGTAGCGCACGTGGAATTAACGCGCGAAGTGGCGCGGCGTTTTAATCACTTGTATGGACGTGAGCCAGATTTTGAAGAGAAGGCTGAAATTGCCATAAAGAAAATGGGTAAGAAGAACGCAAAAATGTTTAATAAACTGCGTAGTTCATATCAAGAAAATGGTGATCATGAAGCGCTTAACGTCGCGCGGGCTTTACTAGAAGCCCAGCAAAACATAACAGTTGGAGATAAAGAGCGCTTGTTTGGTTACCTTGAGGGGTCGGGCCGAGTTATTTTGCCAGAGCCACAATCATTGCTAACAAAAGCGTCGAAAATGCCAGGGCTCGACGGCCAAAAAATGTCCAAATCGTATAACAACACAATTGCCTTACGCGATGAGCCGGAAGAGGTTGAAAAGAAGCTTAGAACCATGCCGACAGATCCTGCGCGTGTGCGCTTGACTGATCCGGGCAATCCTGCGAAATGTCCGGTATGGCAGTTTCATGAAGTGTATTCAGACGAGGGAGTATGTGAGTGGGTGCAAGAAGGTTGCCGTAGCGCTGGCATTGGTTGCTTAGAGTGTAAGCAACCGGTAATAGAGGCCGTGCTGCGAGAATTGAAGCCGATGCAAGAGCGTGCGCTTGAGTACACGGAACAACCTGACTTGGTCCGTTCGATTATTGTTGAGGGTAACGAGAAAGCGCGTGATGTTGCTAAAGAAACGATAGAAGAAGTTCGCGCAGCAATGAGTTTAAATTTAATCTAAAGTAATCAAAAATCCTGCGCAGCCCCACTGGGTTGCAATGCGGGTGAATTAAACATGAGGAACACCTGTGCCAGAGTTTAAGAATGTAAATATTATTAAAAAGGCAAATGTCTATTTCGGTGGGAAAGTTGTTAGCCGCACGGTTAATTTTAGCGATGGGAGTAGAAAAACCCTTGGTTTTATGATGCCGGGTGAATATAGTTTTGATACACAAGCAGCCGAAATAATGGAAATTATGAGCGGTCGGCTCGATATTCTTTTGCCCGGAGAAGAAAGCTGGAAAAGAATTGTGGGTGGTGAAATGTTTCATGTGGATGAGAACTCAAATTTTAAATTAAAAGTTCACGAGGCTACTGACTATTGTTGTTCTTTTAGCGCTTAAGACCTCATGGATAACGCAACAGAAAAACTAAGTTCTACAGGGCAAAGGCTTGCCTTGGTGGGTGGAAAGCCGTTTCAAGAATTGCCAGAGGATTTATATATTCCGCCAGGCGCGCTTGAGGTTTTTTTAGAAACTTTTGAAGGACCGTTAGATTTGCTGCTGTATCTCATTAAGCATCAAAACATCAATATTTTAGATATACCCGTTTTAAAGGTAACTGAGCAATACATCCAATACATCGAGATGATGCAGAATTTACGCATGGAGCTGGCAGCAGAGTACCTTGTCATGGCGGCGATGTTAGCAGAGATAAAATCCAGAATGTTATTGCCGCGTCAAACGATTGAAGAAGTAGAAGAAGAGGATCCACGCTCAGAACTTATTCGGCGTTTACAGGAATACGAACGATTTAAGCAAGCAGCAGAAGGGATTGATAAAATACCTCGCTTATATAGAGATAACTACAAAGTTACCGCCGAGCTGGTTGCGGATAAAATAACAAAGCCATTGCCGGAAATAGAACTGGATGCCGTGTTAATTGCTTTTCAAGACGTTTTAAAGCGTATGGAGAAATTTAGTCACCACCACATCCAGCGTGAACCTTTGTCGGTACGGGAAAGAATGTCACGCATCTTAAGTCGTTTAAACGACGATGAAGAAAAGTTTTTGGCGTTCCATCAATTCTTCACGCTCGAAGAAGGCCGCTCTGGTGTAGTGGTTACTTTTTTAGCACTGCTTGAGCTGTGTAAAGAAGGCTTATTAGAAATCGTACAAGGCGAACCCTTGTCAGAATTATGGGTAAAACCCATCGTTGAATAGGAATAATGAATACAGAAATTAGTAATATTATTGAAGCATCTTTGTTTGCAGCGGGCGAATCGTTAACGGTAAACGAGTTGCAGAATTTGTTTTCAGTAGAAGACAGGCCTGATAAGCGGCGGGTAAAAGAATGCTTGGAACAACTACAGCAAGACTACCAAGAAAAGCCGATTGAATTAATCGAGACGGCGAGCGGGTTTCGTTTTCAGGTAAGAACAAAATACGCAGATTGGGTGTCACGGTTATGGGAAGAAAAGCCCGTTAAATATGGCCGCGCTTTGTTAGAAACCTTAGCGATAATTGCCTATCAGCAACCTGCCACGCGTGGCGAGATTGAAGAAATTCGCGGCGTGAGTGTTAGCACAAATGTTATTCGAACTTTGCTCGAACGAGAATGGGTGAATGTTATTGGGCATAAAGAAGTACCCGGAAAGCCTGCCTTATATGCAACTACCAAAGAGTTCTTAGATTACTTTAGTTTACAAACATTGGCTGAATTACCGCCATTAGCAACCTTACAAAACATTGATATTTTAAAGGCCACGGATATTCAATTGAAACTTGGCGAGGAAGCGGTTGAGCCAGAGGGGGCAACTAATGAAGAAGAATAGAGTAAACCCGCGCCAAGTAAGTGCCAGAAAAAAACCCACAGAAATAAAACCGGAGCGTATCCAAAAATTATTAGCCCAAGCGGGTTTGGGTTCTCGGCGTGAAATTGAGAGGTGGATTGTTGACGGGAGTATATCTGTGAATGGAGCAACCGCAAGTTTGGGTGACAAGATTACCGTGCGCGAGGTGGTAAAACTGCGCGGGCGAATCGTAAAGCTTGCGGATAAGTTGCAACGCATGGATACAAAGGTTTTGATTTACCATAAGCCAGCTGGCGAAATAGTAAGCCGAAAAGACCCTGAAGGACGCCCAACCGTTTTTAAAAAATTACCTAAGTTGGCTGCTGGCCGTTGGGTTGCGGTAGGCCGCTTGGATATTAATACCCAAGGCTTGTTAATGTTTACAAACGACGGTGATTTAGCCAATAAATTAATGCACCCATCGCAGCAAATTGACCGTGAATACGCTGTAAGGGTGATGGGAAATATTACATCAGAGACGGCCGAAACTTTGGTGAATGGCGTTGACCTGGAAGATGGCCGAGCTCGATTTGAAGACGTGCAAGAAGCTGGCGGAGAGGGCGTTAACCGTTGGTTTCATGTGGTCGTCGCGGAAGGGCGGAACCGTGTAGTGAGACGCTTATGGGAATCGCAAAACTGCAAAGTGAGTCGTTTGATTAGGGTACGCTATGGTTCGGTCTTTTTACCGCCGGGATTGCCTACAGGCCGTTTCGAGTTGTTGGATAAGAAGGGCTTAGAGGCTTTGAATGCCTTGTTGTCTTAGGGGCTCTTTATAGAGAGGCTTTTTTTATATCATGCCCAGTTGTAGTTTTGCCGCTTCAGACATCATATGTTGGTTCCAAGGTGGGTCTAGGACCACTTCAACTTCAACCGACTCAACGCCTTCCATGCGCTTAAGGCCCGACTCAATATCTGCTTGGATTACCGGGCCCATGCCACAGCCAGGTGCGGTTAAGGTCATTTTAATATGCACGTGACTCAAGCCGTCGGTTAATGGGCGAACCGCGCAGTCATAAATTAAACCGAGGTCGACCACGTTAACGGGTATTTCTGGGTCATACACGGTGCGCATAAAGTCCCACGCAGCTTTTCTGATGGATTCTGGATCGGTACCTGTTTCGTAGGCGTGAATGACTTCGACTTCTTTACCGAGTGCATCAGCATCTATGGCTGAGATTCTAGCGATAACCCCAGATTCATTAGTAACAGTATAGGTGCCTCCAAGCGACTGCATAATCGTGACGACCTCATCTTTTTTTAAAGTAGTGTGTATACCGTCAGGAACGATAATGGCGTTGACGTCTCTGGTTAGCGCGATGCTTTCTTGTTCGGGCATTTGGTTCTATGATTTTGACTGTATAGAAAGAAATAATACCTCAATTTGTTTAAGAAAAGCTAAGCCTGTACGATATTCATACGATTAAGTCTGCGAGCGCATAAAACTGTGCTTGTTAGGCGCTTAGAAACTTTCACTAGAAAAGGTTAAAGATGGCAAAGGGAAAGGCAGCAATTATAGTACGCATTGAAGGTTTTTTGTGGCCCGAAGAGGCTCAACAATCAAAGCAGCCATTGGCCTTATTAAAAGTGCTGCGTATTATCTATGCCACTATGCTTGATTTGGTCGGTGGCGAACTCAGTTTGCGGGCCATGAGCCTTGTGTACACGACGTTGTTATCACTGGTGCCATTACTTGCGTTGAGTTTTTCTGTGCTAAAAGCGATGGGTGCGCACAATGAAATAGAACCCTTTCTTTTTCAATTTCTAGAACCGCTTGGCCAACAGGGAATACAGATTGGCGAGAACATTATTGGCTTTATTGACAATATAAAAGTAGGTGTGCTGGGTTCAGTCGGCTTGGGGTTATTGATTTATACCGTGCTATCACTTGTACAAAAAATAGAGAATGCTTTTAACGTAATCTGGCAGGTAGAAGCCACGCGCAGTATTGGCGAGCGTTTTAGTAGTTACTTAAGCGTTATTTTAATCGGGCCTGTATTGATAGTGTCTGCTTTGGGAATGACGGCCAGCATGATGAACTCGTCCTTTGTTCAATACTTTATGGATATCGGGCCGTTCGGTAGTTTGATTTTGCTTGCGACAAAAATGCTGCCTTACTTAATGGTGATGGGCGTGTTTGCATTTATTTATATGTTTGTACCTAACACTAAGGTACGGATTGTTCCTGCTTTAGTGGGTGCGGTTATTGCAGGGTTCTTATGGGAAACATCGGGCTTGTTATTCGCAACCTTTGTGGTCAACTCCACTAAATATACGGCTATCTATTCAAGCTTTGCGGTCATTATCATGCTGTTGATTTGGCTTTATATTAGCTGGTTGATTTTATTACTCGGTTCAAATCTTGCGTTCTATATTCAAAACCCATCTTCCATTCGTGGTGCAAGAGAAGGGTTTGAAATTAGCAATCGCGTAAAAGAACGTATCGCCTTATTGCTTATTCAATTGGTCGGGACGCGTCATTATCATGGCCAAGAGCCGTACACGCTGGCCGATTTAGTCGAAAAAACGAGCCTTTCTAGCCGTGTGGTTTTGTACGTGCTAAATAAACTGTTGGCAAAAGATTTATTGCTTAAAGGCGGGGATGACTCAGAAGCTTATGTTCCAGCTAAGGCTATAGAAAGCACCACGCTAGCAGAGGTGGTCATTGCGGCGCGTTCAGCCGAAGAAGAGCATTATTTACAAGCGGGTTCTATTGTTCTACCTGTGGAATTGCAAACTCTTACTGGTTTAATGGATGATTCATTATCTAAGGTAATGGCTGGAAAAGTCGTGAGTGACTTGGTTGATAAATAAGTAACGATAAAACAAGGCAGACGCGCCCAGTGTCATGCGATAAAATTACAATTTGTCATCTTAAATAAGTCAGTTGCCCGCGAACATGAACGATTCAAGCACAGAACCACAATCCACTAATTTCATACGCAGCATTATCGACGCTGATTTAGCATCAGGAAAGCATAAAAAAGTTATTACTCGTTTCCCGCCAGAGCCTAATGGTTATTTACATATTGGGCATGCAAAGTCTATTTGTTTAAATTTCGGCATCGCACAAGACTATCCTAGCGCCGTATGCCACCTTCGTTTTGATGATACAAACCCCGGTAAAGAAAAAAGTGAATATATCGATGCGATTAAAGAAGACGTTCGCTGGTTGGGTTTTAGCTGGGATGATAATTCACACCACACCTCCGATTATTTTGATCAACTATATGCTTACGCGGTTCAGCTCGTAAAGCAAGATAAGGCTTATGTCGATAGCCTCTCAGCTGCGGATACTAAAGCCTATCGTGGAAATTTAACGGAACCGGGTATAGATAGCCCTTTCAGAGGTCGATCTATTGAAGAAAATATCGACTTGCTTGAGCGAATGAAAACCGGTGAGTTTGCCGAAGGAGAGCACGTGTTACGCGCCAAAATTGATATGGCGGCGCCGAATATGAATATGCGTGACCCGGCAATTTATCGGATAAAGCATATGGCGCACCCGATGACTGGCGATAAATGGCATATTTACCCGATGTACGATTTTGCACACTGCGTGTCGGATGCGATTGAAGGTATTACGCACTCGCTTTGTACACTAGAATTTGAAGACCATCGACCATTGTACGACTGGTTTTTAGACGAATTAAAAACACCGGCGCATCCTCAGCAAATTGAGTTTTCACGCTTAAATCTCGACTATACGGTGATGAGTAAGCGTAAGTTGTACGAGTTGGTTGAAGACGGCCATGTGCACGGCTGGAATGATCCTCGGTTACCCACGTTGAGTGGTATGCGTAGGCGCGGTTATACGGCAAATGCAATACGCGATTTTTGCTCGCGTATTGGAGTGACGAAAAAAGATAATATTATTGAAATGAGCGTGCTGGAAAATTCATTGCGCGAGGATTTGAATAGTGTGGCACCCAGAGCACTTGCGGTACTCGACCCGATTAAGCTTATTATCGACAACTATCCAGAAGATCAAGAAGAAACCTTGGCAGGGGTTAACCATCCTAAAAATCCAGACGCGGGCACGCGCGATATTCCTTTCTCGAAAACGCTGTATATCGAACTTAGCGACTATATGGATGACGCACCTAAAAAATTCTTTCGGTTAACGGTTGGGCGCGAAGTTAGGTTGCGGTTTGCTTACTATGTAACCTGCACCCACGTCGTAAAAGATGATAGTGGAAACGTTACCGAGGTGCATTGTCGCTACGACCCAGAAACGCGTGGCGGCAAATCAGAAGATGGCCGAAAGGTAAAAGGCACGATTCATTGGGTGTCTGCACAGCACGCCGTTACAGCAGAAGTTAGGTTATATGACCGCTTGTTTACCATTCCAGCGCCAGTGGCAGAAAAAGAGCGAGACTTTAAAGAGTTTATCAATATCGATTCTGCTCAAGTGCTGGCAAACTGCCAGTTAGAAGCGTCTTTATTAAACGCAAATACAACAGCGTATCAGTTTGAGCGCCAAGGCTATTTTTGCCTAGACAGCGTCGACTCAAAACCTGGTTCATTGGTATTTAATAGAATTGTCACGTTGCGCGACTCTTGGGCTAAAAAGAAGTAGAACGCTCTGCAACTGGAGCTTCTAAAGTTCTTGAACGCAGATGAGTTATGAGAGCCTGGGCGCAAATCTTATGATGGTGTCTTAAACCGCTTGAGTTTGGGTATAAAACTTTAAAAACAGCCTTTCAGTCTTAACTTTCTAGAATGTTTTAAAAGGATGTTTAAACTCTATTTAAAGAAGGTACTGCACAATGTTTCTCGGAACCCGCTAAGCGTTTAAAGCGTTAAATAAAACCTGTTCACTTGCTTTCAGCAAAAAGTTGTGGCGTCACCATTCTATGAAAGCCACTAAACGGTGTTGAGTTCGTGGCTTTGGGTAATGGGAAAACGGCCGTGTTTCCTTGAGACGATGCCCCATCAATACGAATAATGGTTCCGCTTACGTAGCTGGCAGAATCGCTGAGTAGAAAGCATATAGAGGAGCTAATCTCGGATTCATTTCCCATTCGTCCCAGAGGCACAGCGTCTTTAAGTGTTTTTAGAACCGCTTTGAATTCAGGGCCATAGGTATCCATGCCGCTCGACATAATCCAACCAGGCGCAACGGCATTAACGCGAACGTTAGCATGCCCCCATTCGTATGCAGCTGTTTGAGTGAAATTAGCCATGCCTGCACGCGCTGCACCTGAGTGGCCCATGCCTGGCATGCCGCCCCACATATCGGCAACGATGTTAACGATGCAGCCCCCGCGTTTGGACATAGACTGTTTATAGACTTCACGAGCCATTAAAAACCCACCTGTTAGATTGGTGTTCACCACAGCGGTCCAGCCGTTATTACTGATGTTCTCAAGGGGAGAGGGGAACTGCCCGCCTGCATTATTAACTAGGCCATAAATTTCGCCGTGCTTAGCTATAAACGTTGCCACCAGCTTTGTTACTGATTGCTCGTCGCGTATATCGCAGCTACCTATGTCACAAGAGCCGCCATCTTCAATAATTTCATCGCGAACGGTTCTGAGTTTTTCTATTTTTCGACCAACTAACAAAACATTTGCGCCTAAAGATGCAAGCTCGTGTGCATTGCAACGGCCAAAGCCACTGCCAGCTCCGGTAACAATAATATTGCGGTTGTTGAATAAGCCTGGACGTAAATCTGATTGGTATCCCATACCTAGAATCCTCTATAAATGGTTGTGCGAAGGTTACTTCGACTTGTTCAAGAATGCACTCATCATGTTTTTTGCATCTTCGGTATCAAATAATGGAATAAACGTTTCACGTTCAAACACTAAACCTTCTTCCAATGTTGTGTTTATGGCTTTATTTACACAGGCCTTGCCTGCTCTAACCGCTAAGGGAGCTCTGCCGGCAAGTTCCCTCGCCAATTGAATGGTCTCAGCCTCAATCTCAGCAGGGTCAATAACACGGCTAACGATGCCACGTTGCAAAGCTTCTTCCGCCAACATGGTGCGCCCATTCATAACCATTTCCATCGCTAACGATTTACCTACAATTCTAGCGACGCGCTGCGTACCACCGGCGCCTGGAATTACACCTAGGTTAACCTCAGGTAATGCAAACTTAGCGCCCTTGGCAGCAAGCAGAATGTCACATTGTAGTGCCAGCTCAAAGCCGCCACCCAAAGCCATGCCGGAGACGGCGCATACTGTGGGTTTGCTGAAGGTTGAGATAGCTCTCCACCCTGTTGATGCCTCGACCATTTCGAGCATTTCTTGGCCATTTAGACCGACCATCTCGGCGATATCGGCACCCGCGGCAAATGCTTTTTCAGAGCCTGTAATAATCACGGCGCCTATGGCATCATCATCTTCGAAGTGTTCAAGAGCCGTGCCTAGTTCGGTTAATAATGTCGAGTTAAGCGCATTATATTGGCGTGGCCTATTCAGTCTAATTAAAGCAACACCCTTTGCAGGCATTTCTATTAATAGTGTTTCAAAACTCATATCAGCACCTTATTTTGCGGCCATGCGAATAGCGCCATCAAGACGAACAACTTCACCATTAAGTATAACGTTGTCAATCATATGGCCTGCGAGGGCAGCGTATTCAGACGGCTTACCTAAACGTGGTGGGAAGGGCACTTGTTGGCCTAATGATATGCGGGCTTCTTCGGGCAAACCAGCAAGCATTGGTGTTTCAAAAATACCTGGAGCGATGGTGTTAACACGAATACCATAGCGAGCAAGCTCCCTTGCAATAGGTAATACCATGTCTACCACACCAGATTTTGAAGCAGAGTAACTGGCTTGACCAATTTGTCCATCAAACGCGGCTACAGATGCGGTGTTAATGATAATGCCGCGTTCGCCGTCATCTGTCGGATCATTGCTTGAGCGGCTAGACGGATTACGTTAAACGTGCCAACCAAATTGACGTTAATGGCCCGTGCAAATAAATCTAGTGGGTGTGGGTTGCCATCTCTATCGAGAACTTTAGCAATTACTGCAATACCTGCTGCGTTAATTACACCGTGTACGCCGGTGAAGTCTTTTTTAGCCACATCAATTGCAGCTATTACGCCAGCTTCTGATGTTACATCTGTTTTAACAAAGCGGCTTTTAGCGCCGAGTTCGGCTTCTTTAGCTTTGCCAGTCTCTTCGTTTACATCAAGAATGACGACGTTTGCGCCTTTGTTAACTAACATCGATGCAGTTGCACCGCCTAAACCTGAGCTACCACCGGTAACTAAAAAAGTTCTGTTTTCGTAATTCATTATGTTTCCTTAATTTAAATAGTTTGAATGTCTATGTTAAACACGTTCAATAATAGTTGCTGTTGCCATACCCAAACCAATACACATAGTCTGCAAGGCAAATTGACCATCAGTTGCTTCAAGGCCTGCCACCATTTTGGCCATTAAACCTGCGCCAGTAGCGCCGAGTGGATGACCGTGTGCAATAGCGCCGCCCCATGGGTTAACTTTTTCTGGCGCGGGGTTTATTTCTTTCATCCACGCTAACGCGACTGTCGCGAAGGCTTCGTTAATTTCAAACCAATCGATATCATCAACCGTTAAACCTGCTTTTTTTAAGGCTAACTGAGTTGCCGCAATGGGGCCGTCCAACTGCAAAACAGGGTCACTACCAATAACAACCCGCGCGCGGAAGCGTGCTCTAGGTGTGAAGCCGTCTGCAATAGCCGCGTCTTTATTGGCAATGAGTAGCGCCGCTGCGCCGTCAGATAATTGGCTGGCGTTACCGGCCGTTACCACGCCGTTCCCTTTAGGGCAAAAAATTGTTTTTAAAGAACCTAATTTTGTAGGATCAATTACCGCGCGTATACCTTCATCAGCGTTAAGCATGATTGCGTTGCCATCTGCATCCACGCAGGGCGTCGTAATAATTTCTTTATTTAAACTTGCATCTTTAGCTTTCTGTGCTTTCGCGTGGCTTTCAATCGCAAACGCATCGACT